>NZ_JAWQRR010000035.1:0-38188 GCF_033446045.1 Plantactinospora sp. KLBMP9567
AGAGTAAGACGCCGCCGGACATCTTCTACGAAGTGGCGCCACCCTCAGGGGTGGCGCCACTCGTGTTTTACCCGGCCGGTCTACGGCTAGGGGATTGGCCGGTTCCCACGGCCCCGACCACACCCCGCAGCAGATCAGTCCCGGCTCTGGACGGTGTCCCGGATATCGCGAAGCAGCGCCGCGGACTCGTCGAGGGAACGGCCCGGGAACATGCCCATCGCGATGCTGCCGTGGTCGGCCCAGCCACAGAAGACGAGCTGCCCGTCCCGGATCGGGGCAGTACCGCACTTCATGACCCCGCCGAGCACACCGGCATCCACCTCGTGGACGCCGGCAACCGTACTGTCCTCCTCGGAAGCCAGGTCGAAAAGGCGGTCCAGATCCCGTTCGGGCTGCCAGACGAGGGTCGTACCTCCGAAGAGCAGGACGCTGCGGTCCGGGCCGGCCGGGTCGGCGTAGACGGCGCCGAAGCTCTCGGCGAAGTTGATCTCGGCGTTGACGGCGGTGCGGAGGTACTCGATGGTCGCCCGGGCACCCTCGCTCTCGTCCCGGGTGAGACCGGCGACCTCGACCGGAGCGGCGAGGGTGGCGTCCTTCTGCTGCAGGATCCGCCAGCTCACGCTGCCGAGGACGGCGGCTCCGGCGAGGGTGACCGCGAGCACCGAGCCGAGGACGATTTTCCGACGCCGGGACGACGGCCGGCCACCCGGTCCGCCCGGGCCAGGCTCGGCATCGTGCGCCGGAGTGATGTCGACCGCCTCGGCGTCCCGGCCGACCGAATGGTCCAGCACGATCGGCTCCGACGTGATCTCGATGGCGCCGGAATCGGCCGTGACTCGCCGATCGGTGCGGGGGGCATCGGACATAGCCGCCACCGTACGCGACCGGGAGGTGGCGCACGACGGGCCTGGCACGCAGGCTCGTAGACTTCGAGGGTGACCGAGACTCTGGATGCGAACCGCGCCCCGGCCCCGACCCTTTCCGCCCAGTACCAGCCGGGCGAGGTAGAAGGTCGGCGGTACGAGGAATGGGTAGCGGCGGGGCGTTTCCGGGCCTCGGCCGACACCGACAAGCCGCCGTTCACCATCGTCATCCCGCCGCCGAACGTGACCGGCTCACTGCACATGGGCCACGCCTTCGAGCACACCCTGATGGACGCGCTCACCCGGCGGCGACGGATGCAGGGCTACGAGGCGCTCTGGCTGCCCGGAATGGACCATGCCGGCATCGCCACCCAGAACCTGGTCGAACGTCAGCTCGCCAGCGAGGGGCTGTCCCGGCACGACCTGGGCCGGGAGAAGTTCGTCGAGCGGGTCTGGAAGTGGAAGGCCGAGTCGGGCGGCAAGATCCTCGGCCAGATGCGCCGGCTCGGCGACTCCGTGGACTGGGACCGCGAGCGCTTCACCATGGACGAGGGACTCTCCCGGGCGGTACAGACGATCTTCAAGAAGCTGTACGACGACGGCCTGATCTACCGCGCGGAGCGGATCATCAACTGGTGCCCGCGCTGCCTCACCGCCCTGTCGGACATCGAGGTGGAGCACACCGACGACGACGGCGAACTCGTCTCGATCCGGTACAGCGACGACGTGGTCGTTGCCACCACCCGGGCCGAGACCATGCTCGGTGACACGGCCGTCGCGGTACACCCGGAGGACGAGCGGTACAAGCACCTGATCGGCACCGAGGTGGAGCTGCCGCTGACTGGGCGGCGGATCCCGATCGTCGGTGACGAGCACGTCGACCCGAGCTTCGGCACCGGCATGGTCAAGGTGACCCCGGCGCACGACCCGAACGACTTCGAGATCGGCCAGCGGCACGACCTGCCGTCCCTGACGGTGATGGACGAGCGGGGCGTCATCACCGCGCCCGGCCCGTTCCAGGGACTCGACCGGTTCGAGGCCCGGCCGGCGATCGTCGCCGCGCTACGCGAGCAGGGCCGGATCGTCGCCGAGAAGCGGCCGTACGTGCACGCGGTGGGGCACTGCTCGCGGTGCCGGACGACGGTGGAGCCCCGGCTGTCGTTGCAGTGGTTCGTCAACACCGGACCGCTGGCCCGGGCGGCCGGCGACGCGGTGCGGGACGGCCGGGTCAAGATCGAACCCGCCGACATGGCCAAGCGGTACTTCGCCTGGGTCGACAACATGCACGACTGGTGCATCTCCCGGCAGCTCTGGTGGGGGCACCGAATCCCGGTCTGGTACGGCCCGGACGGCGAGGTGCGCTGCGTCGGCCCGGACGAGGAACCGCCGACCGGCGACGGCTGGCACCAGGATCTCGACGTGCTGGACACCTGGTTCTCCAGCGCACTCTGGCCGTTCTCCACGCTCGGCTGGCCGGAGCAGACACCCGACCTGGCGAAGTTCTATCCGACCAGCGTGCTGGTGACCGGCTACGACATCCTGTTCTTCTGGGTCGCCCGGATGATGATGTTCGGCCTGTACGCGATGGACGGCCGGCAGCCGTTCGACGTGATCGCCCTGCACGGCATGGTGCGCGACCAGTACGGCAAGAAGATGTCGAAGTCCTTCGGCAACGTGGTCGACCCGCTGGACTGGATCGAGCGGTACGGCGCCGACGCCACCCGGTTCACCCTGGCCCGGGGCGCCAACCCCGGCCAGGATGTCCCGGTCAGCGACGAGTGGTGTCAGGGCTCCCGCAACTTCTGCAACAAGCTCTGGAACGCCACCCGGTTCGCCCTGATGAACGGCGCGCACGTGGCCGGCGAGCTGCCCGAGCCGGGCCGCCTGTCGACCGTGGACCGGTGGATCCTGTCCCGGTTGCAGCAGGTCACCGCCGAGGTGGACGAGCAGTTCGAGGCGTACGAGTTCGCCAAGGTCTGCGACGTCCTCTACCACTTCGCCTGGGACGACGTCTGCGACTGGTACGTCGAGCTGGCCAAACCGGTGCTGGCCGCCGGCGGTGAGCCGGCCGAGGTCACCCGCCGGGTGCTCGGACACGTGCTCGACCGGCTGCTCCGGCTGCTGCACCCGGTGGTGCCGTTCGTCACCGACGAGCTCTGGACCGCGCTGGCCGGTACCGAGAACGCCGGCTCCGGCCCGGCCGGGCCGTCGGTGATGACCGCCGCCTGGCCGGTGGCCGTGCCGGCGCTGCGCGACGAGGCGGCGGAGCGCGAGGTGGCCGAACTCCAGCGGGTGGTCACCGAGATCCGCCGGTTCCGTTCCGACCAGGGGCTGCGCCCGGCGCAGCGGGTGGCGGCCCGGCTCGACGGGCTCGCCGGAGCCGGCATCGCCGCGCACGAGCCGCTGATCCGCTCGCTGGTCCGGCTGGACGCGGCGGCCCCGGACTTCCGGGCCAGTGCCACCCTCGCCGTCTCCGGCGCGGTGACGGTGGCCCTGGACACCCGGGGTTCGATCGACGTCGCCGCCGAGCGGGCCCGGCTGACCAAGGACCGGGCGGCGGCGGAGAAGGAGATCGGCCAGGCCCGGGCGAAGCTCGACAACCCGGCCTTCCTCGACAAGGCGCCGGCCCCGGTGGTCGACAAGATCAGGGACCGGCTGGCGGCCGCCGAGGCGGACCTGGAGCGGATCGCCGCCGCCCTCGCGGCACTCGGTTGACCGGTAGCGGGGTGCGGACCGAGAGCGGGCGGACGGTGCGGGCGCGGATGCCGGTGCCGGGCGCGGATGCCGTGCCGGTGCGAGCGGGTGCGGGTGCGGGTGCGGACCGAGGGTGTGCGGGTGCGAGAAGGCGGTGTGCGGGTGCGAGAAGGCGGTGTGCGGGTGCGAGAAGGCGGTGTGCGGTGGTCAGGGCGCGGCGGTCGAGTACAGGGCGGTCGAGGGCTTGGCGGTCGAGAGTCTGACGGTCCGGCGGAACGGGTGGGGAGCGTACGGTGCGGGGGCGAGGATCGCGGTGAGTGAGCGCGCGGAGCGGGCGGCCGAGTTCGCCCAGGTCGAGGCGGAACTGTCCAGCCGCGGCTACACCCGGATGGTCTTCGACCTCGGGCGGATCGAGGAACTGCTCGACGTGCTCGGCAGCCCGCAGCGGGCGTACCCGGCGATCCATCTGACCGGCACCAACGGCAAGACGTCGACGGCCCGGATGATCGACTCGCTGCTCCGGGCCTTCGGCTTGCACACCGGCCGGTACACCAGCCCGCATCTGGAGACCGTGCGGGAGCGGATCAGCCTGGACGGCGAGTCGATCGGCGAGGACCGTTTCGTCTCGGTCTACCGCGAGGTGGCGCCGCTGGCCCGGCTCGTCGACGAGCGCGCCGACGAGCCGTTGACGTACTTCGACATGACCACGGCGCTCGCCTTCGCCACCTTTGCCGACGCGCCGGTCGACGTGGCGGTGGTCGAGGTCGGCCTCGGCGGTGCGGAGGACTCCACCAACGTGCTGAGCGCCGGAATCGCGGTGATCACCCCGATCGGGCTCGACCACACCGAGTGGCTCGGGGACACCATCGGAGACATCGCGCTGGCCAAGGCGGGGATCATCCACAAGGGCGCGACCGTGATCTCGGCGGTCCAGCCGGAGGAGGCCGCCGAACCGATCCTGGAGCGCTGCGCCGAGGTCGGCGCCACCATCGCTCGGGAGGGCGGCGAGTTCGGCGTACTGCGCCGGAGCATGGCCGTGGGCGGCCAGGTGCTCTCGTTGCAGGGCCTCGGCGGGGTCTACGACAACGTCTTCGTACCCCTGCACGGGGCACACCAGGCGCAGAACGCCGCGATCGCGCTCGCCGCCGTCGAGGCGTTCCTCGGCGCGGGCGCGTCCCGCCAGCTCGACGTCGAGACCGTCCGGCAGGGCTTCGCCACCGCCGACTCACCTGGCCGGCTGGAGCGGGTCCGGTCCGCCCCGACGATCCTGCTGGACGGGGCGCACAACCCGCACGGCATGGCGGCCACCGTCACCGCGCTCCAGGAGGAGTTCGCGTTCAGCCGGCTGATCGCGCTGGTCGGCGTACTCGAGGACAAGGACGCGGCAAGTCTGCTCGAACTGCTCGAACCGGTGGTCGACGCGGTCGTGGTGACCGGGAACAGCTCGCCCCGGGCGATGCCGGTCGCGGAACTCGGTGAACTCGCGGTCGAGGTCTTCGGGCCGGACCGGGTCGAGGTGGCTCCGGATCTGCCGGACGCGATCGAGGCCGCCGTGGCGCTGGCCGAGTCCGACGTGCAGGGGGAGTTGAGCGGGGTGGGTGTGCTGGTCACCGGATCGGTGGTCACCGTGGCCGACGCGCGACGGCTGTTGAAGCGGTGAGCGCCCCGGACGAGGCGGCGAACCGGGCCGGCCGTACCGGGCCGGCAGCCGGCTCTGCGGAGCCCTCCGGCCGGGTCGAGGACGACGGGCCGGCTGGCACGGCCAGCTCCGCCGGCTCGACGGGTACGGCCGCCGGCTCGACGGGTACGCCAGGCGGCCGGCCTTCCGGACTGCGGGACCCGGACCGGGCGGTACGCGGCCTCGGCGCCCTCACGCTGAGCGTCGAGACACTGGTGCTGCTGCTCGCGATCCAGCCGATCAGACTGCTCGGCGGCGACCTGGGCGGCAGCGCCATCGGGGTGGTCGTCGGGCTCGCCATGCTGGCGGTCGTGCTGGCCGGCTGCCTGCGCCGGCCGTGGGCCTGGCACGCCGCCACCGTCCTGCAGGGGCTGTTGCTGCTCGCTGGCTTTCTGCACTGGTCACTCGGCGCACTGGGGCTGATCTTCGCCGGGGTCTGGGCGTACGTGCTGCACGTCCGCCGGGCCATCCTCGGCTGACCCGGCCCGCCGGCTCAGCCGGTGGCCCGGCTCCGCCACTGGGTGAGGGCGATCCCGTGCCCGTCCGGGTCCCGGAACGCGGCGGCCCAGAGTTCGAGTTTGGCGCCCCGGTTGACCGCCCGGGGGGCGTAGGTGAACTTCACGCCCTTGGCGAGGAGTTCCTCGTAGAACGAGGTGACGTCGTTCACCTCGAGATTGAGGTGGACCAGCCGCCGGTTGATCGGGGCCACCTCGCGGATCGCCCGCAGCACCAGCCGGGTCGCCCCGGAGGCGAGGATGGCGTTGCCCTCGCCGCCGTCGATCTCGAAGAAGCCGAGCAGGTCCCGGTAGAACGCGATCGACCGTTCGAGGTCGGTGACCAGCAGGGTGATCCCGACCCCGGCGATCGGGCCGGAGCCGCCGAGCCGGGCCGGCGGCTGGGTGGCGATCAGGTCGGCCAGGATCGCCTCGTCGTCCGAGGGGGCCGCGAGGTCGTCGCGCGGCGCCGCGCCGGCCCGCAGGTCGAGGTCCGGGTCGAGGTCCGCGTCTGGGTCGAGGTCCGGGTCGGGATCGTCCAGCGAGATGTCGATCTCGTCGGTGTCGGCCGGGCCGGTGCCGCCGGTACCGGGGGTGGTGGCCGACCGGCTGGAGTCCGCCGCCGTGGGCTCGGGGGCGGGTCGGGGCGACTCCAGGTCCGGTTCGGCCGGTGCCGGGCCGGCCGGCGGGACGTCAGCGGACCGGGCCTCCGGGACCGGCGGCGTCTCCAGCAGCCCGGTGCCGTCGCCACCGGTCCCGGTCGCCGGCACGTCCGGCTCGGCTGAGCGCGGCGCCGGTGGCGCGTCGGAGACCGGCGCGGCGGCGCCCGTGGCGCTGTCCCGGGTGTTCGAACCGGGCGCCGGGCGGGGGCGGCGGTTCCGGCCGCCCGGACCGGGGGTCGGCCGGGAGCGGCGGGGCAGCGGCGCGGTGGACGGCGGGTCCACCAGGGTCCCCTCCAGCACGATCGTCCCGCCCGGGGTCTGCCGCATCACCACCGGCTCCTCGCGGGACGTACCCCGGTCGTCCCGCAGCGGCTCCAGGTCGTTCCGCAGCGGCTCCAGGTCGTCCCGGAGCGGGGCGAGATCGTCCTCGGTCAGGTCCTCGGTGGCCGGCGCGCCGCCGGGCGGTGCGTCGGCGTACGGGTCGTCCCGTCCGCCCCGCGCCCACGGCGGCGCCTCCTGCTCGATCAGGATATCGTCGTCGCCCGGGTCGAAATCGTGGAACTCCGGCGGCAGGTCGCCGCTCGCCGCCGCCTCGGCGTGGGTCAGCACCTCGTCCCAGAGGATCCGGACGTGCCGCTGATCGTCGATCGCCACCATGATCGGCAGGGTGGCGCCCGGGTCCGGCCACTTCGACACCGGTACCCGGGGGTCGCGGATCCGCACCGAGCGGCCGGGCACTCCCGGCGCGTCGATCACGATCTGGAGTTCACACCGGCCGAAGGTCGACGAGGCGGGCGGCTCGGTGACGCTGTGCACGTGCCCGATGCCGGTCACCCAGGCCCGGGGACCACTGCGTACGGCGGTGAACGCGACGAGCGCGATGGCCAGGGCGAGCAGCGCCACTCCGAGTACGGCGATCGCCCAACTGCGCATCCCGAAGCCGAACAGGATGACGAAGGTGGCGAAGGTGCCCAGCACAGCGGCGACCAGCTTGCGCACCGGCGCGACCTGGCGGCGACGACCATCTGCCACAGTGGACCTCCCTGGTTAAGGCCAGGCTAGGCCGGATCTGGCGGGAATGGAACGACCCGCGGCCGGTGTGCGGCCTTCGCCGCCGGATCAGTCGGCGGTGAGCTGGCCGAACGTGCTGACCTCCGGCGTCGCGGCCGGACAGCGCCGACATACGCTGGCGGGGCCCAGCTCTCCGGCCGTACCAAGGGGTGTCCGTGGTCAGCAGCGATTCCGCCGAGCGTACCCTCGTATTGATCAAGCCCGACGCGGTGCGGCGGCGGCTGGTCAGCGAGATCCTCGGCCGGTTCGAGCGCAAGGGCCTCGGCATCGACGCGATGGTGCTGCGCCGGATGGACGACCGGCTCGCCGGCCTGCACTACGCCGAGCACGTGGCGGAGCCGTTCTATCCGGCGCTGCGGGAGTTCATGACCTCCGGGCCGCTGGTCGCGGTGGTGCTCTCCGGCTCCGGCGTGGTCGAGATGGTCCGCGGCCTGGTCGGCGCGACCGACGGGCGTCGGGCGGTCCCCGGCACGATCCGGGGTGACCTGGCCTGCTCCTCTCGGGAGAACCTGGTGCACGCGGCCGACTCGGTCGAGACCGCCCGTCGGGAGATCGCGCTCTGGTTCCCCGAGCTGACCTGACCCGCAGGTTCCCCGAGCTGACCCTACCCGCCGGCCGGTCGGCACGAATCGGTAGTCGGGTGGCGGGTGCGCCGGTCGGCGGCGGCGCCTCAGGCCCGGCGGTGGAGCCGGACGGGGATATCGGGTGGGGGGCGGCGCGGGGGTCGAGTATTGTTGACGGGCACAGGCATCGACCCGGCCATCACCGGCGAGCCTCCGGAAGAACGGGTGGAAACACCCCAGTAGAACCGGACGGGACCGGCCCGTCACAGCCGGCCAACGAGCGGGTGGTCGATCTCCGACCACCAAGCGGGGTGGTACCGCGGGCCCACCGGGGCGCCGGCTTCCGGCGTACCAGGGTTCGTCCTCGCAGACCACGGTCAGTGAGCTGCGACGAGGAGAGCGACCCGCGATGGCGTACCCGAAGAACGCCCCCGCCGGCACGGGCGTGCCGGCCAGTCCCGAGCTGCCGGTGGTCGAGCAGCGTGTGCTCGACCACTGGGTGGCCGACAAGACCTTCGAGGCCAGCGTCGAGGCCCGCGACCCCGGACCGGACGGCGCCAACGAGTACGTCTTCTACGACGGGCCGCCGTTCGCCAACGGCCTGCCGCACTACGGCCACCTGCTGACCGGCTATGTCAAGGACCTGGTGCCGCGCTACCAGACGATGCGCGGCCGGCGGGTGGAGCGGCGCTTCGGCTGGGACTGCCACGGCCTGCCGGCCGAGGTGGAGGCGGAGAAGCAGCTCGGGATCACCACCAAGGCGGAGATCCTCGACCTCGGTGTCGGGCGGTTCAACGACGCCTGCCGGACCTCGGTGCTGGCCTACACCCGGGACTGGGAGCGGTACGTCAACCGGCAGGCCCGGTGGGTCGACTTCGGCAACGACTACAAGACGCTCGACCTCAGCTACATGGAGAGCGTCATGTGGGCGTTCAAGCAGCTCCACACCAAGGGGCTGGTCTACGAGGGGTTCAGCGTGCTGGCGTACTGCTGGCGCTGCGAGACCCCGCTGTCGAACACCGAGACCCGGATGGACGACGTCTACCGGGACCGGCACGACCCGACGCTGACCGTCTGGTTCGAGCTGACCCCGGACGAGGACGCGCCGGAGCTGCTGCGCGGGCCGGTCCGGGTCGGCGTCTGGACCACCACGCCGTGGACCCTGCCCTCCAACCTTGCGCTCGCGGTCGGCCCGGACATCGAGTACGCGGTGCTGGAGCGGGACGGCCGGCGGCACGTCGTCGGCGCCGCCCGGCTCGGCGCGTACGCGAAGGAGCTGGACGGCTGGACCCAGGTCGGCACGGTGCACGGCCGGGACCTGGTCGGCCGCCGCTACACCCCGCTCTACGACTTTCTCGTCGAGCAGGGTGGGCCGAACGCCTACCAGGTGCTCGGCGCGGAGTTCGTCACCACCGAGGACGGCACCGGGGTGGTGCACCTGGCCCCGGCCTTCGGCGAGGACGACCAGAAGGCGTGCAACGCGGCCGGCATCCCGACCGTGGTGACCGTGGACGACCACACCCGGTTCACCGCGCTGGTCCCGCCGTACCAGGGTGAGCAGGTCTTCGACGTCAACAAGTCGGTGATCCGCGAGTTGAAGGAGCGCGGGGTGGTGCTCCGGCAGGACACCTACACCCACTCGTACCCGCACTGCTGGCGCTGCGACACCCCGCTGGTCTACAAGGCGGTCTCCTCCTGGTTCGTGGCGGTCACCAAGGTCAAGGACCGGATGCTGGAGCTGAACCAGCAGATCAACTGGACTCCGGGGCACGTCAGGGACGGCTCGTTCGGCAAGTGGCTGGCGAACGCCCGGGACTGGTCGATCAGCCGGAACCGGTTCTGGGGCTCGCCGATCCCGGTCTGGAAGTCGGACGACCCGCAGTATCCGCGGGTCGACGTCTACGGCTCGCTGGCCGAGCTGGAGGCCGACTTCGGGGAGCTTGCGACCGGAAGCGGTGAGCAGGGTGGCGTCAAGGTCACCGACCTGCACCGGCCGATGATCGACGAGCTGACCCGACCCAACCCGGACGACCCGACCGGGCGCTCCACCATGCGCCGGGTGCCGGAGGTGCTGGACTGCTGGTTCGAGTCCGGTTCGATGCCGTTCGCCCAGGTGCACTACCCGTTCGAGAACCGGGAGTGGTTCGAGCACCACTACCCCGGGGACTTCATCGTCGAGTACGTCCCGCAGGTGCGGGGCTGGTTCTACACCATGCACGTGCTGGCGACCGCGCTCTTCGACCGGCCGGCGTTCCGCAACGCCGTGGTGCACGGCATCGTGCTCGGCTCGGACGGGCGCAAGATGTCCAAGAGCCTGCGCAACTACCCGGACGTCTACGAGATGTTCGACAGCTACGGCTCGGACGCGATGCGCTGGACGCTGATGTCCTCGCCGGTGCTGCGCGGCGGGGACGTGGTGGTCAGCGAGACGACGATCCGGGACTCGGTACGCCAGGTGCTGCTGCCGTACTGGAACGTCTGGTACTTCTTCTCGCTCTACGCGAACGCGGAGGGATACTCCGCGGTCCGGCGTACCGACTCGACGCACCTGCTCGACCGGTACGTGCTGGCCAAGACCGGCGAGCTGGTCGAGGCGGTGCAGGGGCAGCTCGACGTCTACGACATCTCCGGCGCCTGCGGCACGGTCCGGTCGTTCCTGGACGCGCTGACCAACTGGTACGTCCGGCGGTCCCGGGACCGGTTCTGGTCCGGCGACCGGGACGCCTTCGACACCCTCTACACGGTGCTGGAGACGGTCAGCCGGGTGCTGGCCCCGCTGGCCCCGCTGACCGCCGAGGAGGTCTGGCGCGGGTTGACCGGGGAGCGGTCGGTGCACCTGACCGACTGGCCGGACGCCGCCGAGTTCCCGGCCGACCACGAGCTGGTGGCGGCGATGGACGCCACCCGCAACGTCGCCTCGGCGGCGCTCTCGCTGCGCAAGGCGAAGGGCCTGCGGGTCCGGCTGCCGCTGTCGTCGCTGACCGTGGCGACCCCGGCGGCGGAGACCCTGCGGCCGTTCGCCGACCTGATCGCGGACGAGGTCAACGTCAAGGCGGTGACCTTCAGCGACGAGCTGGCCAGCTACTGCGAGCAGGTGCTCACGGTGGTGCCCCGGGCGCTCGGGCCCCGGGTCGGCAAGCAGGTGCAGACCGTGATCAAGGCGGTCAAGGCCGGCGACTGGGTGCTGGTCGACGGGGTACCGGAGGCGGCCGGGGTCCGGCTGGAGGCCGGCGAGTACGAGCTGAAGCTGGTGCCCGCCGACGCCGAGCACTCCGCGCCGCTGCCCGGTGGGGAGGGCGTGGTGGTGCTGGACACCGCCGTCACCCCGGAGCTCGCCGCCGAGGGGCTGGCCCGGGACGTCGTACGGGTGGTGCAGCAGGCCCGCCGGGACGCCGGGCTGGACGTGTCGGACCGGATCGACGTGCTGCTCGCCGCCCCGGCGGAGGTGGCCGCGGCGGTCGAGGCGTACCGGGACTTCGTGGCCCGGGAGGTGCTGGCCGACTCGATCGGCTTCGCCGGTGAGGTCGACTCCGCCGACCAGGTCGACGGCTTCGCCGGTGAGGTCGGCGAGGGCGACCGGGTGACGGTGGCGGTACGCCGCCGCTGAGGACTCCCGGGGCGTCGCCGGGTGCCGCCCGACCGGTCCGGACAGGTGATCGAGACGGTCACCTACGCGGACCGGTCGGGCGTCGGTTAACGTGACAGCGCCTGACTACCTTGACCGCCGGAGGTCCCGTGCCGCTGCTCTACACCATCGGCCAGTACACCGTCGGCACCGCGATGCGGGTTGCCTGGCGTCCGACCGTGGAGGGCCTGGAGAACGTCCCCGCGACCGGCGGCGCGATCTTCGCGGGCAACCACCTCTCGGTCGCCGACGAGTTGTTCCTCGGCTCGGTGGTGCCCCGGCACCTCGCCTTCTGGGCCAAGTCCGAATACTTCACCGGCACCGGGCTGCGCGGCTGGGTCACCCGCTCGGTGATCAGCGGGCTCGGCGCGATCCGGGTGGAACGGGCCGGAGGCCGGGCCGCGCTTTCCGCGTTCGACGGGGCGATCCCGGTGCTGCGCGCCGGTGACCTGGTGGCGATCTATCCGGAGGGCACCCGGTCACCGGACGGGCGGCTCTACCGGGGGCGTACCGGGGTGGCCCGGCTGGCGCTGGCCGCCGAGGTGCCGGTGATCCCGGTCGGGATGATCGGCACCGAGCGGGTGCAGCCGATCGGGGCCCGGCTGCCCCGGCTCGGCACCGGCAAGGTGATCGTCCGGTTCGGCAAGCCGATGGACTTCGTCGGACGCCCGACGGACCGGACCTCGCTGCGGCAGATCACCGACGACATCATGACGGAGATCCAGAAGCTGACCGGGCAGGAGTACGTGCCCCGGTACGCGCCGGCCCGCAACGGGGCCGAGAACGGCGGTTCGTAGGCCGCCGTCGGTCCGTGGCCGCTGGCTGCCGGCCGCCGCCCGTCGGTGCGGCGGCGGCTGCCTGGAGCGGGCTCATCCCGTACTCGCGCTGCCGCTACCCGAGCCGACCGGGTCGCGCACGATGATGCTGTCGCGCAGCGTGCTGAGCAGCTCGGAGCTGTCCGCTATCGACAGCCGGGTGAACAGCGCGGTGGCCGAGCTGCCGTGGTCCGCCCACGTGCAGACCACCACCTCGTCGCCATCGGCCTCGCCCGTGCCGCAACTGCGGTACTCGCCGCGTACGCCGGTCGGCACCGGCTCGACCGAGGTGACTCCGTACTCGTTCTGGAGCCGGGTGACCTCCTCCTGTACCGCCGACTCGGGACTGAGCCGGAAGCCGGTGCTGCCGAAGATGATCACCTGCTTGCCGTTCGAGGTCCGGTAGACCCCGGCGAACGCCTCGCCGTCGGTGAACCAGCTCCGCCCCTGTACCTCCCGCTTCAACTGCTCGGCGGTCTTCCTGCCGGCCGCGTTGTCCAGCAGTTGCAGGTCCAGTACCTCGCTCGGTAGCGGATCCACCGGCGAGGCCGGGTACTGGTCCCAGATCGGCTTGGCGTAGTACGCCGGAACGCCGCAGCAGCAGGCGATGGTGAGCAGGGTGAGCGTGAACATCACCCTGGGCCAGCGCCGGCGGCGGCGTACCGGAGGAAGGGGGGCGGGCGGTGGCTTCCGGACCGGTGGCGCCTCCGGCCGGCGCCGCTGTTTCGCCGGTCGGGGCGGAGCGACCGGTGGCGGCGGCTGCTTCCGTGGTGCGGGCGGGGCCGGCGGTCGGGCGGCCCGCGCCGGCGGTGGCGGTGGCGGTGGCGCCGCGTGTGGTGGCGGCGCTGGTGGCCGTGGCCCCGCCGGTGGGGGCGCCGTCGTGCGCGGCGGTGGCGGTGGACCGGTCGGCGCGGGGAAACGCCGGGTCACCGGCAACTGTCGGGCCGGCGGCGGGCTGACCGGTGCGTCGTAGCCGACCGGCGGATGACTCGCCGCTCCCTGGTGGCCACCGACCGGCGGGTACGCGTCCCACGGGTCGTCGGCGGCACCGGCCCAGGGGTCGACCGGGGTGGGGATCTCGTCCGCCTCGACCTCCGGCATCCGCAGGGTCGGATCGGCCGGTCGGGTACGGGCCGTCGGTGCCGCCGGAACGTCCGCCTCCTCGGCATCGCCAAGGAGCCAGCGACGCTTGCGCGGCCGGGGCGGTGGTACGGCCGCAGAGCCGGTCCAGCGTGGCGCTGCGACCCGGGTCGGGGCCGGCCCGTCGTCCTCGGACGGCAACGCCGGCACACCGCCCTCGGCCGGAACCGAGCCGCTATCGTCGTCGGCGGGCCGGTCGATCCGGGTGGCGTCGGGTGGCGGGGTACGGCGGGTGGGTGTGTCGTCGTCGGCGGCCGGCGGTCCGTCCGGTGCCGCATGCTCGGTGGCGGCTGCGCGCGGCGAGTCTTCGGTCGCGGCAGGTTCGGTGGCGGCTGCCGGCTGTGGCTTTTCGGCTGGGGACCCTTCGTCGCCGGCGGCCGGTGCTGGCGCGGTGTGCACGGAGTCGGCCGGTGACGTGGGGTACGCGGTGACAGTGGCACCGGGTGGCGGCGTGGGCAGGGTCGGTTGGTCGAGGTCGGCGTCGCCGGACCCGTCCGGTTCCGGTTCCACCGGGACGTCCACGGCCGTGTCGTCCGGCTCACCGGCGTGACCGTGCTCGTCACCGGCGTGACCGTGCTCGTCACCGGCGTGACCGTGCTCGTCACCGGCGTGACCGTGCTCGTCACCGGCGTGACCGTGCTCGTCACCGGCGTGACCGTGCTCGTCGCCGGCCTGGCCGTGCTCGTTGCCGGCGGCCTGACCGTGCTGCTGGTCGCCGGTTCGGCCGTGCTGCTGGTCAGCGGCCCGAGTGTGCTGGTCGCCGGATGCCACGGTCGCCGATCCCTCGGCCGGGGGCGGCCCGGCCGGCGTGGCTCGGCCCGCCGGTGCGGTCTCCTCCGGCTGCGGCTGGGACATTGTGCGGGTCTCCTCTCGCGCCCGTTCGAGGTTAGTACCGCCCGACCAACCGGTCGTTCCGCGCCGGATCGTACGAGTGTCGCCGACGGCGGGGGAAATCGCGGCGAGCCGGCACGTGGGGGGCTTTCCGGCGGAAACTCCGCACTCGGCGGGCGCGGGGACTACCGGACCGGGGCTCGGGTGTGACGCGTACTCTGGATGGTTGGTGTTCCAACCGAGTGTCCCGGGAGGTTCCATGAGCGCCGCGTCGTCCGCCGCGGAAAGGTCAGCGGCGATGACGGTCTGGCCGCAGCTCGAGCAGTTGCTGCCCCAGGTCAGCAAGCCGATCCAGTACGTCGGCGGCGAACTGGGCGCGGTGGTGAAGGACTGGGAGTCGGCGGTCGTCCGTTGGGCGCTGATGTATCCAGACGCGTACGAGGTGGGCCTGCCGAACCAGGGGGTGCAGATCCTCTACGAGGTGC
The DNA here is from genome assembly GCF_033446045.1 of Plantactinospora sp. KLBMP9567. Lineage (NCBI taxonomy): Bacteria > Bacillati > Actinomycetota > Actinomycetes > Micromonosporales > Micromonosporaceae > Plantactinospora > Plantactinospora sp. KLBMP9567. The sequence goes on from NZ_JAWQRR010000035.1 coordinate 14,922, forward strand.
TCAACGAACTGCCGGACGTACTGGCCGAGCGGACGTACGCGGTCTGGCCGGACCTGGAGCGGCTGATGCGGGCCGAGGGCGTGCCGCAGTTCACCGTCGAGGCGCACCGGCCGGTCGGCGCGTTCGACCTGTTCGGGATCTCGTTCGCCACCGAACTCGGCTACACCAACCTGCTCACCGCGATCGACCTGGCCGGCATCCCGCTGCTCTCCGCCGACCGCACCGACGAGCACCCGGTGGTGGTGGCCGGCGGGCACGCCGCGTTCAACCCGGAGCCGATCGCCGACTTCCTCGACGCGGCGGTGCTCGGCGACGGCGAGGAAGCGGTCCTGGAGATCACCGAGATCGTCCGGGCCTGGAAGGTGGAGGGCAGCCCTGGCGGGCGGGACGAACTGCTGCTCCGGCTGGCCCGGACCGAGAGCGTCTACGTGCCGCGCTTCTACGACGTCGACTATCTGCCGGACGGTCGGATCCAGCGGGTCGTGCCGAACCGGGCGGACGTGCCGTTCCGGGTACACAAGCGGACGACGATGGACCTGGACGCCTGGCCGTACCCGAAGAAGCCGATCGTGCCGCTCGCCGAGACGGTGCACGAGCGGTACGCGGTGGAGATCTTCCGGGGTTGCACCCGGGGCTGCCGGTTCTGCCAGGCGGGCATGATCACCCGGCCGGTCCGGGAACGCTCCATCACCACGGTGGGCCAGATGGTGCGGGACGGCCTCGAATACTCGGGCTTTTCCGAGGTGGGGCTGCTGTCGCTGTCGTCGGCCGACCACTCGGAGATCGGCGACATGTGCTCCGGCCTGGCCCAGCAGTACGAGGGCACCAACGTCTCGCTCTCGCTGCCGTCGACCCGGGTCGACGCGTTCAACATCGACCTGGCCCAGGAACTGTCCCGCAACGGCCGGCGTACCGGGCTCACCTTCGCCCCGGAGGGCGGCTCGGAGCGGATCCGCAAGGTGATCAACAAGATGGTGTCCGAGGAGGACCTCATCCGGACCGTGGTCACCGCCTACACCAACGGGTGGCGGCAGGTGAAGCTCTATTTCATGTGCGGGCTGCCCACCGAGGAAGACGAGGACGTCCTCCAGATCGCCCGGCTCGCGCACGAGGTGATCAAGGCCGGGCGGGCGGCCACCGGCTCCAAGGACATCCGCTGCACGGTCTCGATCGGCGGATTCGTACCCAAGCCGCACACCCCGTTCCAGTGGGCCCGGATGGAGCGGCCCGAGGTGATCGACAACCGGCTCAAGCTGCTCAAGCAGGCGATCAACTCCGACCGGTCGCTCGGCCGGGCGATCGGTTACCGCTATCACGATGGCGAGCCCTCGCTGATCGAGGGGCTGCTCAGCAGGGGTGACCGGCGGGTCGGTGCGGTGATCCGGCGGGTCTGGGAGAACGGCGGCCGGTTCGACGGCTGGAGCGAGCACTTCTCCTACCAGCGCTGGGTGGACGCCGCCGCCGAGGTGCTGCCGGCCTTCGGGGTGGACCTCGACTGGTACACGGTCCGGGAGCGGGAGCAGGCCGAGGTGCTGCCCTGGGACCACCTCGACTCCGGGCTGGACAAGGACTGGCTCTGGCAGGACTGGCAGGACGCCCTGACCGAGTACGAGCAGGACGACTGCCGGTGGACCCCGTGCTTCGACTGCGGCGTCTGCCCGTCCATGGACACCGAGATCCAGATCGGCCCGACCGGCAAGAAGTTGCTGCCGCTGACGCCGGTGAACACCGGCCTGCGGATGCCGGCCGGCACCGGACACTGACCCCCGACCGTTCCCCCGGAGCAGCCCGCTCCCGGGAGAACGGCCCACCCTGACCATTATCCGAGGAGCGGCACGATCAGCAGGAAACCACAGCCGGAGGGCGGCCAGGCGCCGGTCGTACAGCGGATCCGGATCAGGTACGCCAAGCGTGGGCCGCTGCGGTTCACCTCGCACCGGGACTTCGCCCGGGCCTTCGAGCGCGCGTTGCGCCGGGCCGGCGTGCCGGTGGCGTTCTCCCAGGGCTTCACCCCGCACCCGAAGATCTCCTACGCCAGCGCGGCCCCGACCGGGGTGGCCAGCGAGGCGGAGTACCTGGAGATCGGGCTCCAGCGGCTGGTGGATCCGGCCGATCTCCGTGCCGCCCTGGACGCGGTGCTCTCGCCCGGACTCGACGTACTGGACGCGGTGGTGGCCGGCGGCGGCAGCCTGGCCGACCGGATCGACGCCTCGCGCTGGCGGGTCGAACTGCCCGGTGTCGCGCCGGACGTCGCCCGCGCCGCCGTGTCGACCTTTCTGGCCGCCTCCGAGGTGCTCGTCGAGCGGATGACCAAGCAGGGCCGACGCGTTTTCGACACCCGGGCCGCTGTCACGGCCATCGATGTGATCGAGGGGACCGAGGCACCTTCCGGGGTCGCGGGCGTACCGTGTGCGATACTCGAAGTGGTCGTGCGGCAGGTCACCCCGTCCGTACGACCCGATGACGTCCTTTCCGGCCTCCGCGTGGTGGCCGACCTGGAGCCGCCGGTGCCGCCGAGGGCGACCCGGCTGGCGCAGGGCACGCTGACCGCGCAGGGGGAGATCGTCGATCCGTTGGAGGCGGATCGCGACGGGACCGCCATCGGCGAACGCCAGCCGGAAGTCCGGCCGGCGGTCAGGTAGGCAGACTTCGGCGACCCGGTCACCTCGACGCGTCACCGGAAATACTTTGCGGCAACCCTGCGTGGCAGCGCTCACCCGCGCCCGGGGAAGCCAGAACTGGAGAACGTCCATGCTCGAGAACGAGCCAGAGGGCGGAGAACGGACCGGCGCGCAGCCGGCCGTCGACGCCACCACCGCAAACGGCAGCACCGAGAGCACGAGTGCGCAGGGCGCCACCGGAGAGAGCGCGACCGCCCAGGGCGGCAGTGCGGAGAGCACGGCGGCGCAGGGCGGCAGTGCGGAGAGCACGACCGCGCAGGGCGGCAGTGCGGAGGGGCCCACACGGCGGCGTACCACCCGGCGCCGTACGTCCAGCACGACGAGTGAGCCGGCACCGACCGGCGTACCGGCCGAGGCGCCCAGCACGGCCCGGACGACCAGCGGAGAGGCGTCCGACGCCGAGGTGCTGGCACCGGTGGCCGCCGACATCGAGGCCGCCCCGAAGGCGACCCGCCGGCGCCGCAAGGCCACCACGGCGGACAAGAAGGACGACACCGGACTTCCGGCCGCCGAGGCGAGCGCGGCCACCGACCCGGGTACGCCCGCGGCCGGCCCCGACGACGCGGCGGTCGAACCCGTACCGCCGGTGAAGGTCACCCGTACCCGTCGGAAGAAGGCGGCGGCGGCACCTCCCGCCGAGCCGACTGAGACGACCGTCACCCCGCCCGGGGCCGCCGAGAGCGCCCCGGCGGCCGGCGAGCTCCCGGTGACCGGCTCCGACGTCGGCGCTCCCGCCACCCCGGAGTCGACCGGCGGAGCCGGTCGCCCGGTGGCTGCCGGCCCGGCCGGGGCCGAGCCGGCGGCCGAGGAGACCCCCCGGGGACGCCGGCGCCGCGCCGCGCTCTCCGCACCCACCGTGCTGTTCATGGCCCCGGAGCCGGAGACTCCGCCGGCCCGGGCCGGCGTGGTCGAGCCCGTTCCGTCGACCCGGCCGACCGAGGCCGAGGCCGAGGGTGAGCCGGTCGAGCCGGTCGAGGGCGTCCGGCGGCGCCGCCGGGGCCGGCGTGCCGGCGAGCCGGCGGTGCTGGAAGCCGAGCCGGAGGCCGAGGCCGAGGGCGTCGCCGACGAGGAGGCCCTGGACGTCACCGACGCCGAGGAGGACGAGGACGAGGAGACCGCGGCGGCCCGGCGTCGTCGGCGGCGCGGTCGCCGGGGTCGGGGCCGGGGCAAGGGCACCGCGGACGACGCCGAGGAGGGCGACGAGCCCGAGGCCGGCGTCGAGGCCGGGGCCGACGAGGACGAGGACGACGAGGGCGACGCCGGTGACGGGGTGACCCGGCGCCGCCGCCGACGGCGGCGCAAGGGTGCCGGAGACACCGACGGTGCGGCCGACGACGGCGTACCCACCGTTATCAAGATCCGCGAGCCTCGCAAGACCGTGGACGAGGTGCAGGGCGTCTCCGGCTCGACCCGGCTGGAGGCCAAGCGCCAGCGCCGCCGGGACGGCCGTGAGCAGCGGCGTACCCGGCCGCCGATCCTCAGCGAGTCGGAGTTCCTGGCCCGCCGGGAGGCGGTCGACCGGGTGATGGCGGTACGCCAGCGCGGCGACCGGACCCAGATCGCCGTACTGGAGGACGGGGTGCTGGTGGAGCACTACGTCACCCGCGCCTCCGCCGGCACGATGGCCGGCAACGTCTACCTGGGCAAGGTGCAGAACGTGCTGCCCAGCATGGAGGCGGCCTTCGTGGACGTCGGGCGCGGCCGCAACGCGGTGCTCTACGCGGGTGAGGTCAACTGGGACACCACCGGACTGGAGGGGCGGGCCCGCTCGATCGAGCAGGCGCTGCGCTCCGGCGACTCGGTGCTGGTGCAGGTCACCAAGGACCCGATCGGGCACAAGGGCGCCCGGCTGACCAGCCACATCGCGCTATCCGGGCGGCACCTGGTCTACGTGCCGCACGGCAACGCCTCGGGGATCAGCCGCAAGCTGCCGGACACCGAGCGCAAGCGGCTGCGCGACATCCTGAAGAAGCTGGTCCCGGACGGTGCCGGTGTGATCGTCCGGACCGCGGCCGAGGGCGCCAGTGAGGACGAACTGGCCCGGGACGTGAAGCGACTCCAGGCGCAGTGGGAGGACATCCAGGCCAAGGCGGCCGAGGGCGGTGCCCCGGTGCTGCTCTACGAGGAGCCCGACCTGGTGATCCGGGTGGTCCGGGACCTGTTCAACGAGGACTTCCGCGAGCTGGTCGTGCAGGGCGACGAGTCGTACGACATGGTCGAGTCCTACCTGTCGCACGTCTCGCCCGACCTGGTGCCCCGGCTGCGCCGGCAGACCGGTACGGCGGACGTCTTCGCCGAGCGGCGGATCGACGAGCAGATCCTCAAGGGGCTGGACCGGAAGGTCTTCCTGCCCTCCGGCGGCCACCTGGTGATCGACCGTACCGAGGCGATGACGGTGATCGACGTCAACACCGGCAAGTACACCGGTGCCGGCGGCAACCTGGAGGAGACGGTCACCCGGAACAACCTGGAGGCGGCCGAGGAGATCGTCCGGCAGCTCCGGCTCCGCGACCTGGGTGGCATCGTCGTGATCGACTTCATCGACATGGTGCTGGAGTCGAACCGGGAGCTGGTGCTGCGCCGGCTCACCGAATGCCTGGGCCGGGACCGGACGAAGCACCAGGTGACCGAGATCACCTCGCTCGGCCTGGTCCAGATGACCCGGAAGCGGATCGGTGCCGGGCTGCTGGAGGCGTTCAGCGAGACCTGCGACTGCTGCAAGGGCCGGGGCGTGATCATCCACACCGAGCCGGTGTCGGAGAAGTCCCGCTCGGGCGCGGGGGACAAGGTCAAGGCGGTCGCCTCGGCCACCGGTACCCCGGCACCGGCTTCCGAGGCACCGGCCGTCGGCGGTCGGCGCCGGGGCCGCAAGGCGGCCGCCCCGGAGCGGGTGGTCGTCGAGGTCTCGGAGTACGACGACACCATGGGATACGACCTGTCCCGCTACGAGGCGGAGCCCCCTGAGGCCGACGACGTCGTCGAGGCCGCGCCGGCCGAGTCGATGCGGCTGGCGGGTGCCGGCGACCCGGACGGTATCGAGGACACCGGTGACCTGGATGCGGAGGCCGAGGCCGCGGAGATCGGCGGCGGTCGTCGCCGGGCCCGGCGCGGCGGCACCCGCCGCCGTACCCGTCCCTGATCCGGCGCTGCCCGGGGAGCCGGGTTTGGTCCGTTGACCCCGGCGGTGGCTACGCTGGTCACTCCCTCGCGGTCCCCGACCGGTCGCCGACCACCGTCGGCGCCGGTCGTGTGGGCCAGCCGCACCCCCGGAGGAGAAGACCATGCGACGCCTGCTGGTGACCGCCGCTATCGCCGCCGCGCTGTTCGCGGCGGCCGGCTGCTCGGGTGAGCGGGACGGCGCCGCCGCACCCGGCCCGTCCGGCAGCCCGTCGGCCGGAGCGCCGTCCTCGGGTGCCGCGACGCCCGGCGCCAGCCCGGGCGGATCACCGGCGGTGGACACCAGCCCGGCCGGGGGCAACGGCAAGGAGGTCTGCGCGGCCGCCACCAAGGCTGCCACCTCCTCCGTGCAGACCTTCGTCTCCGAGCTGGGCAAGTCGCTCCAGGCGGCGAGCACCGGCGACACCGCCGGGGCGCAGGCGGCGCAGCGCAAGGCGGAGGCGGCGTTGCAGACCTGGGGCACCGCGATGCGGGAGCAGTCCGCCCGGGCCACCGACGAGCGGCTCAAGACGGTACTGGCCGAGATCGCGACCGAGGTCGGCACGATGAAGGCCACCGTCGAGTCGGTCGACGAGAACAAGCTCCAGGAGTTGCAGCAGCGGCTGGAGGCGCTCTGCCCGAGCTGACCCCACCGGCCCGGTCAGGGCTGGCCGCTCCGGCTCGCGCCCGGCGAGGTCTCGTCGGGCGCGGGGAGGGCGCCGAGGCTGGTCACCGGCGCCTCGACCGGCCCCGGGAGCGGGCCCGGTTTGGGCGAGCGGCCTGGCATGGCGTACGCTAGCCTGCGGCGCTCATTACGTGCCACGTTCTCGCGTGCCCGCCCCGCACCCCGGTGCGGTCGAGTTGGCCGTCGCGAACACCCACCCGCAGCCTCAACGACAGGGAGTCCGCGTCCGATGTACGCGATCGTCAAGACCGGCGGCAAGCAGTACAAGGTCGCCGAGGGCGACGTGATCGAGGTCGAGAAGCTGGTTGGCCAGCCCGGCGACGCGATCAAGCTCGCCGCCGTCCTCCTCGTCGACGGGGACAACCTGGTGACCGATGCCGCGCAGTTGGCCAAGGTCGCGGTGTCCGGCGAGATCGCCGCACACACGAAGGGTCCGAAGATCCGGATCCACAAGTTCAAGAACAAGACCGGCTACCACAAGCGCCAGGGTCACCGCCAGCCGCTGACCCAGGTCAAGGTGACCGGCATCACCAACGGCAAGTAAGCCCCAGCGGAAAGACAGGTCGTCCTCAGATGGCTCACAAAAAGGGTGCGTCCAGCTCGCGGAACGGTCGCGACTCCGCGGCGCAGCGACTCGGCGTCAAGCGGTTCGGTGGGCAGGTCGTCAGCGCCGGCGAGATCCTGATCCGGCAGCGGGGCACCAAGTTCCACCCCGGTGACCTGGTCGGTCGCGGCGGCGACGACACGCTGTTCGCGCTGGCCGCCGGTGCGGTCCAGTTCGGCACCAAGCGCGGCCGCAAGGTCATCAGCATCGTGCCGTCCGAGCGGTAACGTCAGCTTTCCGGCGGAGCGGGCCGCGGACCTGGTGTCCGGGCCCGCTCCGCCGTTTCTCGGGCCCCGGTCGGCCCGTGCGGGGGGGGGGGGCGGGGCCCGCGGGGGGGGGGGGGGGGGGGGGGGGGGGGCGGGGGGGGGCGCCCCCCCCCCCCCCGTTTCTCGGGCACCGGTCGGCCCGTGCCCGGCCCTCCCGGCCGGGCGGACGACCTGTGCCGTATCCGGCGCCGCCGGTCGGCGCCGATGAAAGGATTGGCAGCGTGACGACGTTCGTTGACCGGGTCGTACTGCACCTGCAGGCCGGGGACGGCGGGCACGGTTGCGTCTCGATCCATCGGGAGAAGTTCAAGCCGTTCGGCGGGCCGGACGGCGGCAACGGCGGGCACGGCGGCAGCGTGTCCCTGGTGGTCGACCCCCAGGTGCACACCCTGCTCGACTTCCACTTCCGGCCGCACGTCAAGGCCGAGAACGGCAAGGGCGGCGCCGGCTCCAACCGGGACGGTGCCAACGGGCAGGACCTGGTGCTCAAGGTCCCGGACGGGACGGTCGTGCACGCCGTGGACGGCACGGTGCTGGCCGACCTGGTCGGCGCCGGCACCACCTTCGAGGTGGCCCGGGGCGGCCGGGGTGGCCGGGGCAACGCCTCGCTGGCCAACGCCCGGCGCAGGGCGCCCGGCTTCGCCGAACTGGGCGAGCCGGGGGACCAGCTCGACGTCGTACTCGAACTCAAGAGCGTGGCCGACGTCGGCCTGGTGGGCTTCCCGTCGGCCGGCAAGTCCTCGCTGATCTCGGTGCTCTCGGCGGCCAAGCCGAAGATCGCCGACTACCCGTTCACCACGCTGGTGCCGAACCTCGGCGTGGTCCGGGTCGACGAGCACACCTTCACCGTCGCCGACGTGCCGGGCCTGATCCCCGGGGCGGCCACCGGCAAGGGGCTCGGGCTGGAGTTCCTCCGGCACATCGAGCGCTGCGCGGTGCTGGTGCACGTGGTGGACGCGGCCAACCCGGAGCCGGGGCGCGATCCGCTGGCCGACATCGATGCCATCGAGGCCGAACTCTCCGAGTACGGCGGGTTGGCCGACCGGCCTCGGCTGGTCGTACTGAACAAGATCGACGTACCGGACGGGCGGGATCTCGCCGAGATCGTCCGGCCCGACATCGAGGCCCGTGGCCTGCGGGTCTTCGAGGTCTCGGCGGTGACCCGGGAGGGGCTGCGCCAGTTGACCTTCGCGCTGGCGGAGTTGGTCGAGCAGTCCCGGGCGGTGGCGCCCGATCTGGAGCCGACCCGGATCGTGCTCCGGCCGGTCGCGGTCGACGACGCCGGCTTCACGATCGAGGCGGCGCCGGACGGCGCGTACGTGGTGCGCGGGCAGCGGCCGGAACGCTGGGTCAAGCAGACCAACTTCGACAACGAGGAGGCGGTCGGCTACCTGGCCGACCGGCTGGCCCGGCTGGGCGTCGAGGAGCAACTCGGCAAGGCCGGTGCCGAGCCGGGCAGCCTGGTCCGGATCGGCGAGCGGGAGTTCGACTGGCAGCCGACGCTCTACGCCGGCGCCGAGTACGTGCCGAGCGCCCGGGGCACCGACAGCCGGCTGGCCGAGAAGGTGACCCGGCCGACCGCGGCCGAGCGGCTCGCCGCCCGCAAGGCCCGCCGGCAGCGACCGCCAGAGGCCGAGGGGTCGGCGCCGGACGGCACCGTGGACCGGCCGGGCGGCGGTACGGCAGAGGGCGCGGATTAGTTCTCTACGCTCCGTATCGGGGCCACTTGGCCGAAACCTTGTTGAAATGCCCGGTGGTTAGCGTCGATGGTGTGCTGATCGAGTCGCGTGCGTCGTCGGATCCCGAGCTGGCCGCCCTGGTGGTGGCCCAGCAGCGTGAGCTTCGGGAGGCCGACGGCGGTCTGGACGGGCAGGTGTTCATGCCGCACGACGACGCCCGCTACCTGGTGGGTGTGGTCGCCGGCCGGGCGGTCGCCTGCGGCGCGATCCAGGCGCTGGACCGGAACACCGCCGAGGTCAAGCGGATGTACGTGCGGCCGGCGCAGCGGGGCCAGGGCTTCGCCCGGCAGATGCTCGGCGCGCTCGAAGAGCTTGCCCTGCGGGCCGGGTACACCGTGCTGCGCCTGGAGACCGGCAGCTACCTTCCCGGCGCGATCCAGCTCTATCTCTCGTCGGGCTACGTCGAGATCCCGGTCTACGGCGAGTACGTCGACAATGCCTACAGCGTCTGCTTCGAGAAACGCCTGCCGGGTGCGGGATCGGCCACTTCAGGGATGCAGTGGCTTGCCGGTCGGGCCGAGGCCACCGCCTCCCTGACGTAGCGCGATCCTCCCGACGCGGTCGGGCGGCCCTTCAACGAACCTTGCCAACCTCCCTTTGCGGGTCCGTTGTGGCCTCAGGTGGAAGTCGGGCGGACCCGCCGCGCTGTCCAGGTTGACGAAGGTTCAATGGCTGAGTAGGCCGATGGCGCGTTTTGCCCGGTGGACCGTGTCGGCGGCGTTGTCCCGGGCCCGTTCGGCACCGTCGGCGAGTACCCGCCGGACGTAGCCCGGGTCGCGGGCCAGTTCGGCGTAGCGGAGCCGGATCGGCCGGAGCATCGCCTCGACCGCCTCGGCGACGGCGTTCTTGAGCTGGGCGTACGACCGGTAGTCGGCGGCCAGAGCCGCGGATGAGCCGCCCAGGCAGGACGCCAGGATCTCCAGCAGGTTCGCCACGCCGGGCCGGTGCCGCGGGTCGTACCCGACGGTCCGGCTCGGGTCGGTCACCGCACGCAGCACCTTGCGGCGGATCACCTCGGGCGGATCGAGCAGGAAGATCGTGCCAGCCCCGCTGGCACTGGTCTTGCCCATCTTCGCGGTCGGATCGGCCAGGTCCATCACCCGGGCCGACACCGCCGGATGGACCGCCCGGGGCACGGTGAAGGTGTCGCCGTACCGGGCGTTGAACCGGGTCGCCACGGTCCGGGTGAGTTCGAGGTGCTGGCGCTGGTCGTCACCGACCGGCACCTCCTGCACGTCGTGCAGCAGGATGTCGGCGGCCATCAGCACCGGATAGCTGAGCAGGCTCAGCCGTACCTGCCGGTGCTGCGCCGACTTCTCCCGGAACTGGATCATCCGCTGCACCTCGCCGTAGCCGGTGGCGGACTCCAGCAGGTAGTGCAACTCGGTGTGCTGCGGCACCTGTGACTGCACGTAGAGCAGCGCCCGGTCCGGGTCGAGGCCGGCGGCGAGCAGCACGGTGGCCTGTTCCAGGGTGAGCGCCCGGATCTGCGCCGGCTGGTGGGTCACGGTGAGCGCGTGCAGGTCGGCGAGGAAGACGATCGTCTCCGCCCGGTACTGGCCGGCGACGATAGGCCGGATCGCACCGACCAGGTTGCCCAGGTGCAGGTGACCGGTCGGCTTGAGGCCGGTGATCCGGCGTACCGCCGGGGTGTTCGGGGCGAGCGCGGTGGCTGCCGGAAGTGGCGAGGTCGGGGCCATGGGGTGCTCCTTACCGGGTTGGTCGCCGCCCCCGGGTGAGCACATGCGAAACGGCCGCCCGGAGGGCGGCCGCTGGCTGTTGTTCGGGTACGCGGATGCGTGGGCCGCCCGTCAGGGCAGCCACCAACCGTTCGAGGTCATCCGCACACCTCCACGGTAGCAGGGACCGGGACCGCCCGGCGGCTCCCGGCGACCGGTCGGGGACGGCCGTCGTCCGCCGCCACCGACCGGTCGCCAGAACCGTGATCATTCGGGTCAGCCGGTCGGCACCACACCGACGTTGAGTTCGGCGACCGAGGTCCACCGGTTGCCGCTGACCTCACCGAGGGCGCGGAGCCGGATGTACCGGCCGCTGGCCGGCGGGATCGTCACCGTCTGTTCCGCCGCGCTGTTCGGGAAGGTGCCGGTGGCCACCGGCGTGCCCCAACTGCTCCGGCTGTTCGAGACGTACACCTCGTAGCCGGTGATCCGGCCGGCGGTGTTCGAGCCCTGCCGGGGCAGGTAGTACAGCCGGTTGACCGTCCGGGCACTGCCCAGGTCGAGGTCGATCCAGTGCGGGTGGGACGAGTTCGACAGCAGTCGCCGGGTGTGCCAGATCGACGATGTGTTGCCGTCCCGTACGTTGGTCGCCCGGCCGTTGACCAGCAGCGTCTCCTGGCTGTCCGCCCCGGCCACGGTCCACGCCGACTGCGGCAGCCGGACGCTGCCGGACTGCGGGTTGTAGCTGGCGGTGTAGCTGGTCGGGCTGGTCGGGGCGGTGATCACGTGGGTCTGCGCCCCACCGTCGGACCAGGAGCCGAAGACGTACGGCACGCCGCCGAGGGTCTGCGGGGTGACCGCGCTGACGGTGTTGCTCGACCCCTGGATGACGGTACGGGTGAACGGCGCCGCCTGTGCGGTCGCGCCGAACACCAGTTGCAGACCGGCCGGGCTGGAGTTGAAGGTCAGGTCGACGGTCTTCGGGTCGAGCCGCACGCTGGTGCTGTGCGACAGCCCGCCGCTGTCCGTGGCGGTCAGCACCAGCTCCAGATAGGACGGATACTCGTGGTCCGGCCCGAGCATACTGCCGCTGGTGCCGGTGAAGTCCTGCAACGTGTGGATGTGGCAGTTGTCCAGCGTGTAGCAGTGGTGCAGCAACATCCGCCAGTGCAGCGCGCTGGCCGGCAGGGTGCCCTGGTCGGGGTCGGTCGCGTGCCCGGTGAAGCTGATCGGGTCGTTGACCGCCCAGGTGAAGGCGCTGCCCGGGGTGTCGATCACCGCGGTCGGCATGCTGTTGCCGGTCTGGATCGGCACCGTCTGGGTGCCGGCGGCGTTCAGCGTGTCGTAGACGGTGAGCCGGGCGGTGTACGGGCCGCCGGCCGGGTAGGTGTGCGAGGCCGTCGGCGTGGTGGCGTCGACGGTGCCGTCGTTGGTGAAGTCCCACTCGTAGCGCAGCCGGCCCTCGTCGGCCGGGTCGGCGTCGGAGGAGCCGGTGCCGTCGAAGTTCACCGTCAGCGGTGCGGTCCCGGAGGTGGGTGAGGCGGCGATCGACGCGACCGGCGGCTGGTTGCCGGGGAAGTACCGGATCCGACGCACCGAACCGGCGTGGTCGACGTAGTAGAGGTCGCCGCCCGGCCCCATGGCCAGGTCGACCGGGTTCGCCGCGGCGCTGCCGAAGGTACGCCGGTTGGTCGCCACCGGCAGCCCGCCGGGTGCGGCGGGCATCATCGCCCAGATGCAGTCCCGGGAGTAGTCGGAGAAGAAGAGCGCGCCCGCGTACTCGGCCGGGTAGCTGCCGCCGGCAGCCGGATAGAAGGTGGCACCGGAGACCGAGGAACCGCCGGTCGGGCAGGCCTCCCCGGCCACCACCCGGGCCGCGTGGTCGTACGTGTAGAACGGTGCCGTCTGCCCGGCACCGCTGTAGAGGCTCTCGCACATGTCGAGGTTGGCGCTGTCGTAGCCGCTCTGCCGGCCGGCGCCCTCGAAGCACGGCCAGCCGAAGTTGGCCACCCCGGCGGTCGGGTCGACCACCCGGTTGACCTCCTCCCACCGGGTCCAGCCCACGTCGCCGAGCCACACCTCGTTGGTGCCGGGCCGGATGGTGAACCGGAACGGGTTGCGCAGTCCCTGTGCGACGATCCGCCGGATGTTCGGGTCGGGGCTGGCTGCCGACGGGTTGCCGGACGCGGCGGCGCCGGTCAGCGGGTCGAGCCGGAGTACCGTGCCGTCCAGGCTGGTCGGGTCGGCGGTGGTCCGGGAGTCCTGGGAGCGCAGCGCGCCGCCCTCGGCGGTCGGCGCGGACATCGTGCCGCCGGGCGGGTCGGCGCAGGGGTTCGGCGGGTTGCCGAGCTGGCCGTAGTCGACCAGGTCGTAGCTGGCTCCGTCCCCGGCGGTGGCGTAGAGCATGCCGTCGGCACCGAACCGCAGGTCACCGGTGGCGTGGCTGGCGTACTGCTGGCACCAGTCGTCGATGAACACCTGCTCGGTGCCGGTCATCGTGTTGCCGGCGGCGGTCAGCCGGGAGAGCCGGCCGGTGACGATGCACCGCCCGCCGTTGGTGCCGCCGACCGAGGCGCAGTTGTCGTTCCAGTACGGAGCGGTCTGCCCCGGCGGGGCGTCGTAGGCGTAGAGCACGTAGACGTACGGCTGGGTGGGGAAGCCCGGGTGCAGGGCCAACCCGAGCAGCCCTCGGTCGTGCTGGTTGTGCACGTTCGCCGAGAGGTCGGCGAAGACGGTCGCGGTGGTGTCGGCGAGGTCGTCGTACACCTTGATCCGGCCGCCCTTCTCGGCGACGAAGATCCGCCCGTCCGGGGCGAACTCGATGTTGGTCGGCTGGTTCAGACCGGTGAAGACGATCTGCTCCTGGAAGCCGGTCGGCAGCACCACCGCGGCGGCGGGTGCCGTACCGGAGATGGGTGCGGCCAGGGCGGCGACCAGCGCGACCGCGACTCCTGTCCGCAGCAGGCGGGCGACCGGTGACGGTCGTGCGGAAGATGGCATTCGTTCCCCTAACTTGGCGCAGCTCCAAGCAGTGCACGGTGCGACCTTCGCGCCCCGCCGCGAAGAACCCGAGCGCGGCCGGTGCGGGACCGGTGCACAAAGGACCTGTCACGCTAGGGGTAGGGGCGGAGCGCGGCAGCCCGGTCCCGCCCGGAGTGAGCAATTCGTGATTACGGGCTAACGGTACGTCACCTGATGTTTGGGGATGATGCCGTCCGGACCACGACGCACCGCCTCGGCGGATCATCGGAGAGTGTCCGGCCGGTCGGGCGAGGAGAATCACCCGACCGGCCCGCCTACACCGTCCACACCGGTCCCCGCCGGGGCGGGGTGCGGTGTGGACGGGTCAGCCCTTGACGGTCAGCAGGGGCCGCAGCTCCGCCACCGGCTCGGCCACCCCGGCCCGGCGCAGGCTCCGCACCACCGGGCCCACCTCCTTGTACGCCCACGGCGCCTCCTGCTTGAGGTCCCGACGCCAGGCGTCGACGATGTCCCGCCGCGCGGCGACCGCCGGATCCCGGTGGTCGACCGGGGTGACCACCCGGAACTCCCGCAGGAAGGCGTCCAGTTCGGCGTCGCCGCCCCGGGACGCCGCGCCCCGCGGGATGCTCCGACCGGCACCGTGGCAGGCACTGGCCAGCGCCCGCGCACTGCCCAGCCCCCGGAGCAGGTAGCTCGGCGCACCCATCGAGCCCGGCACGATCACCGGCTCGCCGTACAGGTCGGTCGGGCGCTGGCCGGCACCGCCCGCTCCGGCGGCCGGGGTGGCGCCCTTGCGGTGCAGTACCGTGCCGTCCGGCTCCGGCCACAGCAGGTTGTGCGGTGCGTCGTAGACCAGCCGGGACCGCAGCTCACCGGCGACCTCGGCCAGCCCGGCCCGGAGCATCAGGGCCAGGAAGAACCGGTTGCCGAGCGCGAAGTTCGCCGCGTTGCCGAAGGCGGTCAGATAGCGCTGCCGGGCCGGTGCGGTGCGCTCGTCCAGCGAGATCGGCAGGATCCGGTTCCGGGGCAGCGGCACCGCGTGTGGCCAGGCGGCCCGGGCCAGGTCCCGCCCGGTGGCGTTGGCCTGGTGGCCGAGCGAGAGCGAGCCACTGTGCACCATCAGCACCACCTGGCCCGGGGCCAGCCCCCAGGCGTACGCGGTGGCGCCGTCCCGGACGTCCGACACGTACTGCAACTCGGCGAAGTGGTTGCCGCCACCGACGCTGCCGATGATGCTGTCGTAGCTGGTCCCGCCGCCGCTGGTGATCCAGTCCCGGAAGTCCTCGGCGGAGTCGACCGGGAAACCGGCGGCGTGCAGCCGACCGTCGAGGCCGGCGAGATCGTCCGGCCCGACCTGCCGCCAGGCGCCCACCGGGTCGGCCGGTACGCCGTCGGCGAGCAGCCCGGGCAGCCCCTCGCGGAGCAGCCCCTCGCGCTGCCCGGGGGTCAGCCCGATCCGGCGGCCACCGGCGAAGAACAGGTGCCGCAGCCGGCGTTCGAGCCGGTCGAGGTGCGGGCGGAGTTGGTCGACGGTGAGCGAGGTCGCCTCGACCCGCATTCCGCAGTTGACGTCGTTGCCGACCGCCTGCGGGATCAGCGCGCCGACCGTGCGCAGTACGGTGCCGATCGGGATGCCGGCACCCTTGTGGAAGTCCGGGGTGCAGACGACCCGCTCGACCCGGGGCTCGGGGTCCAGCCCCGGAACGGCCCGGGCCAGCGTATTCAGGGTGTCGGCGGTTTCCAGCACGGTGAGCAGTTCGTCGACCGCCACCGGTTCGACAGGTACGTCCGGCCCGGCGCAGATCTCGACCGGGACGTCGTACGGGTTGGGCAGGCGCAGCCAGGAGTCGTCGACCCTGACCAGGCGTGGATCATGTCGGTTCGCCGCTGATATCGGCACGTGCAGAGACCTTTCGCAGGCTGCGGTGAGTGAACCTTTTTCCACCTCCCCTTGCGGTCTGGCGGACCGCGAGGTCGGGCGCGGTGCGTGTGCGCCGCCCGGTTCAGGTCGAAAAAGGTTCAGTGGGTACGAGCCATCGGCACGCGGTCGTACGCGTGCGGGCTGGGCGGGGTGGTCCCGCGTTCTCCGGTTGTGGTGCTCGACGGTTCAGCAGCCGCGAGGTCAGGATCAGGCTAGGACCCGGCCGGTCGGGCGGCAATCGAGTTGCCCCGGCGCCCGACGGCGGGTCCGCCGCCCGTGCGTACCTAGTCGAGGTCGAACTCGCCGTCCTGGGCGCCGGCCACGAAGGCGTCCCACTCGGCCTGGGTGAAGACCAGCACCGGACCGTCCGGTTCGGCGGAGTTGCGCATGCCGATCAGATCGTCGACGAACGCGATCTCGACCGAGCCCTCGGAGTCGTCGCCCTCGGCACGCTGCCACACGGCGCGCGACAGGTCGAAATCGCCCTTGGGGTGCTGCGCCATCGTCGGTTCCTCCATCGGTGAATCTGCCCGGGACCGAACCGTCCACGGACCCATCGTGCAGGATAAGCGGATGCCGAGCCTGACCCGGGTAGCGGCGGCGGAACGCGCCGCCCTGCTCACCGTCGAGTCGTACGACATCGAACTGGATCTCACCGGGCCGGCGGAGCGGTTCCGGGCGACCAGCACGGTCCGGTTCCGCGCGGCCACTCCGGGGGCCGGCACGTTCGTCGAGGTCAGACCGGCCCGACTGCTCGGGGTACGACACAACGGTGCCGCACTGGATCCGGCCGCGCTGGAGGACAACCAGTTTCCGCTGACCGGGCTGGCCGCCGAGAACACCCTGGTGGTCGAGGCGGAGATGGCGTACTCGAACAGCGGGGAGGGGCTGCACCGGTTCGTCGACCCGGCCGACGGTGAGACGTATCTCTACGCGATGTCGGGGATGGACAACGCCCAGCGGATCTTCGCCTGTTTCGACCAGCCGGACCTGAAGGCGCCGGTGACCCTGACCGTCGTCGCGCCGCCGGAGTGGACCGTTGCCGGCAACGGGCGGCTCGGCACCGGGCCGGTCTCCGGACGGTGGGTGTTCGCCCCGACCCCGCCGCTGGCCACCTACTTCGTGACGCTGGTCGCCGGGCCGTACTCGGTGCGCCGGGCCGAGCACGACGGGATCCCGCTCGGTCTCTACTGCCGGCGGTCGCTCACCGAGCATCTCGACCGGGACACCGAGGAGATCCTCACGGTCACCCGGCAGTGCCTGGACCGGCTGCACCGGCTCTTCGGGGTGCGCTACCCGTTCGACAAGTACGACCAGGCGTTCGTGCCGGAGTTCAACATGGGTGCGATGGAGAACCCGGGCCTGGTCACCCTGCGGGACGAGTACCTGCCCCGGTCGGCGGTGACCGACGCCGAGCGGGAGCGCCGGGCGAACGTCATCGCGCACGAGATGTCGCACATGTGGTTCGGCGACCTGGTCACCCTGCGCTGGTGGGACGACCTGTGGCTGAACGAGTCGTTCGCCGAGTACTTCGGCACCCGGGTCACCGCCGAGGCGACCCGTTTCGACCGGGCGTGGATCACCTTCGCGCTGCACCGCAAGGCCTGGGGGTACGCCGCCGACCAGCGGCCCTCCACCCATCCGGTCGCGCCGGCCGAGGTGGTCGACGCCGCCGAGGCGCTGGCGAACCTCGACGGCATCTCGTACGCCAAGGGCGCCTCGGTGCTCCGCCAACTCGTGGCCTGGCTCGGCGACGACGCGTTCCTGGCCGGGCTGCGGGAATACTTCGCCGCACACCGGTTCGGCAACGCCACCCTCGCCGACCTGCTCGCGGCGCTCGCCACCAGCAGCGGTCGCGACCTGACCGGATGGGCGCAGGTGTGGCTGCGCCAGCCGCGGCTCAACACCGTGCGCACCGAGGTACGGCTGCGCGACGACGGGCACTACGCCGAGGTGGCCCTGGTGCAGAGCGCCCCGCCGGAGCATCCGGTGCTGCGCCCGCACCGCATCGACGTCGGGCTCTACGACACCGAGCCGGCCGGCGAGGGGATCGCGCTGCGGTTGCGGAACCGGATCGGGGTGGACCTCGACCCGGCGGTGGACGGCGGTCGGACAGTGCTCGGCGGGCTGACCGGTCAGCCTGCGGCCCGGCTGCTGCTGCCCAACGACGGCGACCTGACCTTCGCCAAGGTACGCCTGGACGCCGGCTCGGTCGCCGCCGTGCCGGCGGCCCTGCCCGAACTGGCCGATCCGCTGGCCCGGGCACTGCTCTGGGCGGAGGCGCTGGACGCGGTGACCGACGGGGAACGGCCGGTCGCCGACCTGGTGGCGCTGGTGGTGGCCGCCCTGCCGGCCGAGACCGAGGTGGCCGTGGTGCAGGACGTACTGGCCCGGGCCCGCAACCTGCTCGACCGCTATCTCGACCCGCAGGTCCGGCCGGCCGCCCTGGAGCAGCTCGCCGGGGCCTGCGCCCGGCTGCTCGCGGTGGCGCCGCCCGGCGGGTCGGGCCAGCTCGCGGCGGCACGCGGCTGGATCTCCTCGACCGTCGACACCGCCCGGCTGGCCGGCTGGCTGGCCGGCAGGGACGTACCCGACGGGCTCGCGGTCGACGCCGAGCTGCGCTGGGCGGTACTGCGCCGGCTGGCCGTGCTCGGCGCGGCGGGCGAGCCGGAGATCGCCGCCGAGCAGGCCGCGGACCGCAGCGCCAGCGGGGCGGAGTGGGCCGCGACCTGTCGGGCGGCGCTGCCGGACCCGGCCGCCAAGGAGCACGCCTGGCGGCTGCTCGTCGGCGAGACGAGTCTGTCGAACCGGCTGCTGGAGGCGACCGCGCGCGGCTTCTGGCAGCCGGAGCAGGCCGGACTGACCGACTCCTATGTGGAGCGGTACTTCGCCGAGATGCCCGCGGCAGCGCGGCGGCGTACCCCCTGGGTGGCCGACCGGGTGGCCGGGCTGGGTTATCCGCGGTACGCCGTCTCGGCACGGACCCGGGAACTGGCGGCGGCGCTGCTCGCCCGGGACGACCTGCCGCCCGGGCTGCGCCGGGTGGTCGTCGACGAGGACGACGACCTGCGTCGGGCGCTCGCCGTGCGGCGGTGAGTACCGGCCCGCCTGCCCACCGGCCCGCCTGCCCACCGGCCCGCCTGCCCACCGGCCCGCCCGCTCGGCAGATCGGCCGGAAAGTGCGATCTGGCTCATGCTCCCCGGAACGGGCGGCGGGTCCGGGCCTACGATCAAGTCGTGGAGGCAGACATCCGGCGGATAGGGATCATGGGAGGCACTTTCGACCCGATCCACCACGGGCACCTGGTGGCCGCGAGCGAGGTGGCCGACCGGTTCGAGTTGGACGAGGTGGTCTTCGTGCCCACCGGCCAGCCGTGGCAGAAGGCCGACGAGCCGGTCAGCTCGGCCGAGGACCGCTACCTGATGACCGTGATCGCGACCGCCTCGAACCCGCGGTTCCAGGTGAGCCGGGCCGACATCGACCGGGGCGGCCCGACCTACACCGTCGACACCCTGCGCGACCTGCACTCCGAGTACGGCCCGAAGGTGCAGCTCTTCTTCATCACCGGCGCCGACGCGCTGGAGAAGATCCTCTCCTGGAAGGATCTCGACCAGATGTTCGAGTTGGCCCACTTCATCGGGGTCACCCGGCCCGGCTTCGTCCTCTCCGACGCCCACCTGCCGGCCGACACGGTCAGCCTGGTCGAGGTGCCCGCGATGGCCATCTCCTCGACCGACTGCCGTGCCCGGGTGGCCGCCGGTGGGCCACTCTGGTATCTCGTCCCCGACGGTGTGGTGCAGTACATCGCCAAACGGGGGCTCTACCGGGGGTGATTCCGCCCGGTTTCATGCTCATCGTTCGTTAACCGCCGGGCCGTACGGTGCCACCGTGTGAGAGGCTAGGAGGGTCCGACGGTTGATCGAAGGAGAATGGTGACAGCTTCCGACCGCGCCCGTGAGCTGGCAACGGTTGCCGCGCAGGCCGCAGCCGACAAGAAGGCGCAGGACATCGTCATCATCGACGTGGCGGACCAGTTGGTGATCACCGACGCGTTCCTGCTCGCCTCCGCGCCCAACGAGCGGCAGGTGACCGCGATCGTGGACGCGATCGAGGAGGCGCTGGTCGGTCTGCCCGAGAAGGCCAAGCCGGTCCGCCGCGAGGGCGAGCGGGCGGGCCGCTGGGTGCTGCTCGACTACGTCGACCTGGTGGTGCACGTCCAGCACACCGAGGAGCGCGAGTTCTACGCGCTCGACCGGCTGTGGAAGGACTGCCCGACGATCCCGTTCGTCGACCGGGACCTGGTGGAGGCCGAGGCGGGCATCGCCGAATGACCCGGCTGATCGTCTGGCGGCACGGCAACACCGACTGGAATGCCGCCAACCGGGTGCAGGGACAGCTCGACATACCGCTGAACGACCTCGGCCGCGAGCAGGCCGCCGAGGCCGCGCCGCTGCTTTCCGCGCTGCGTCCGGACGCGATCGTCGCCAGCGACCTGCGTCGGGCGGCCGACACCGCCGCCGCGCTGGCGGCGCTGACCGGCCTGCCGGTCCGCACCGACGCCCGGCTGCGGGAGCGGTTCTACGGGCAGTGGCAGGGGCTGCTGATGACCGAGGTGGCGCAGCGGTTCCCCGCCGAGTACGCCCGCTGGCGGACCGGTGACCCGGATCCCGGCAGCGAGGTGGAGAGCCTCGACGACCTCGGCAAGCGGATCGGCACGGCGTTGCAGGAGGCCGCCGACGCGGTACCGGGCGGCACGATAGTGATCGCCACGCACGGCGGTGGCGCCCGACAGGGCTGCGGCTACCTGCTCGGCTGGGACTCGACCGTGCTCCGGTCGGTCGGCTCGCTGAACAACTGCCACTGGACCGAGTTGCGGCACGACGAGGTACGCGGCTGGCAGTTGCGCGGGCACAACGTCGGCCTGGTCGCCCACGGCCCCGCACCGGCGGCCGTCTGAGCCGTTCCGGTCGGCCGCCTGCTGCGGCGCGGCCTGCCCGGGGTCCGGCGGTACCTGCCGTCCGTCGGCGGGGTTCTGCTGCCCGGGTCGCCGTTCGGTGGCCGGCCGGTCGTCCTGCCGTCGGTGATCGGCTAACGTGCCGGAATGCCTGTCGCGGTTGTCACCGACTCCACCGCCTACCTGCCGGCCGAGCTGGCCGAGCGGCATCCGCTCACCATCGTGCCGCTGATCGTCGTGCTGGACGGGACGCAGGGTCGGGAGGGCATCGACGTCGGGCCGGCGGACGCGGCCCAGGCGCTGAGCGCCCGGCGGTTCGCGATGAGCACGTCCCGGCCGGCGCCGGAGGAGTTCGTCGAGACGTACCGCCGGCTGCTGGCCGAGGGGGCCGACAGCGTCGTCTCGGTACACCTGTCGGCCGAACTCTCCGGAACGGTGGAGGCGGCCCGGCTGGCCGCCGCCGAGCTGGGTCCCCGGGTCGGCGTGGTCGACGCCCGGTCGACCGGGATGGGCCTCGGCTTCCCGGCGCTCGCCGCCGCCGAGGCCGCCGCCCGGGGTGCGGGCCTGACCGAGGTACGCCGGGCGGCGCTGGACGCCATCGCCCGGACCAGCGCCTTCTTCTACGTCGACACCCTGGAGTTCCTCCGGCGTGGCGGCCGGATCAACGCTGCCGAGGCGTTGCTCGGCACCGCCCTGTCGGTGAAGCCGATCCTGCACATGGCCGACGGCGGCATCGTGCTGCGGGACCGGGTCCGCACCGCCGGACGGGGGCTGGCCCGGCTGGTCGACCTCGCCGTGGACGCGGCCGGTCCGGGTGAGGTCGAGGTGGCGCTGCACCATCTCGCCGTACCCGCTCGGGCGACCGACCTGGCGGCGAAGTTGGGCTCACGCCTCGGTGACCGGCTCCGGGCCACGTACGTCACGGAGGCCGGAGCGGTGATCGCCACGCATGCCGGGCCGGGACTGGTCTGCGTCGTGGTGCACCGTCGGTAGGGTGATGTCTCCGGCGTCCCGTCCTGCTGGCTCTCCCCGCGTTGGTGGATCTCCACGCCCTGCTCGGTCCCTCTGCCCTGCTTGACCTTGCCCCGCTTGATCCGTCCGCGCTGCTTGATCCGTCCGCCCCGCTTGATCCGTCCGCGTCCGTTGATCGTCGCGCGTGGCTGGGAAGGTGGCTTCTCGTCCGGTAGGCGTTGACTCAGGTCGATTTGGATGGTCCTATTGGACAGTAAACCTTCCTAAGAGTTGCGGTCGTCCATCACCACCGGCCCCCGCGAGCAGGAGGAGCACCGTGTCCAGATCCCGTCCCCGCCCCAGAACACTCCGGACGATCGCCGCCGGGCTACTGCTGTCGACCGTCGCGATCGTCCCGTACGCCGGGCCCGGCGCCGCCGCACCGGCAACCGCGTCGGCCGGACAGCCCGGCGCCGAGGTGCGGATCGCGGCGCCGCCCACCTTCACCCACCCCGGCGTACTGGTCAGCCGGCCACAGCTCGACTTCGTCCGTGCCCGGGTGACCGCCGGAGCGCAGCCCTGGAAGGGCGCCTACGACCAGATGATGGCCAGCGGCTTCGCCTCGCTGACCCGTACCCCGAAGCCCCGGGCGGTCGTCGAGTGCGGCTCGTACTCCAACCCCAACAACGGCTGCACCGACGAGCGGCAGGACGCGCTGGCCGCGTACAGCCTGGCGCTGGCCTGGTACGTCACCCAGGACAGCCGGTACGCGGAGAAGGCCATCCAGATCATGGACGCCTGGTCGGCGACGATCCGGGACCACACCAACAGCAACGCACCGTTGCAGACCGCCTGGGCCGGGTCGAGCTGGCCCCGGGCCGCCGAGATCATCCGGTACACCTACGGCGGTTGGTCCTCGGCCGGCGTCAGCCGGTTCGGCACCATGCTGCGCGACGTCTACCTGCCCGAGATTATTAACGGCAACGCGACCAGCAACGGCAACTGGGAACTGAGCATGATGGAGGCGTCGCTCGGGATCGCGGTCTTCCTTGAGGACCGGGCCGCCTACGACCGGGCGGTCGGCAAGTTCCGCGACCGGTTGCCGGCCTTCCTCTACCTGACCAGCGACGGGGCGTACCCGCGCGGCCCGGTCGGCAGCGGCATCGACACCCGGGCCGAGGTCGTCTCGTACTGGCATGACCAGCAGGTCTTCTCCGACGGGCTCTCCCAGGAGACCTGCCGCGACTTCACCCACACCGGGTACGGCATCTCGGCCATCTCGCACGTCGCCGAGACGCTCCGGCACCAGGGGCAGGACATCTACCCGGAGATCCAGGACCGGTTGCGGCACGCG
The DNA here is from genome assembly GCF_033446045.1 of Plantactinospora sp. KLBMP9567. NCBI lineage: Bacteria > Bacillati > Actinomycetota > Actinomycetes > Micromonosporales > Micromonosporaceae > Plantactinospora > Plantactinospora sp. KLBMP9567. Next base: position 37,895 of record NZ_JAWQRR010000035.1, read on the forward strand.
CTCGGCTTCCACGCCAAGTACGAACTGGGCGACGCCGTCCCGTCGACGCTCTGCGGCGGCAGCCTGACCCGGGGGCTCGGCCCGGTCACCGAGGTTGCCTTCAACGCCCTGAACAACCGCCGGGGCATCGCGATGACCCGTACCCAGCAGCTCACCGAACGGCAGCGTCCGGCCGGGACGAACTATCTCTTCGTCGCCTGGGAGACCCTGACCCACGCCGGCAACCCCAACTGACCCCGCCGGGGGGGCGGCCGGCGGGCCGGCGGGCGGCGGCCCCCCCCCGCCCCTCGCCCA
>NZ_JAWQRR010000036.1:0-26571 GCF_033446045.1 Plantactinospora sp. KLBMP9567
CCCGCCCCCCCCCGGCCACCCCCACCGCCCCCCCCGGGGGCGCCGGCCGGCGAGCCGTCGGCCGGCGACCCCCGCAGTCCTCTAGCACATGTTCGCTTGATCAGGTCGTTGTCCACAGTGGCGTCGGTTGTCCACAGCCGGTGGTGTACGGCCGGCGCGAGGTGGTGTCGGTTACCTACCTTCGCCGGGTGTCCGACGACGACGAAACACTGGTGCGGCAACGACTATCCCGGCTGCTCGGCGGTCGCGCCACCCCGGCGGAGCGGTCGCCCGCCGGTTCCGTTCCCGCCGGCACCGCACCAGATCCGTCGGCGGGCACGTCGGCGGAGCCGGGCCGGCTGGCCGGTCCGGGCGCCTTCGACCCGGGACGCCGTGGCGTCAAGGCACTCGCCGTGGTGGCGGTGGTCGTGGTGCTCGGCGCGGCCGGCTGGGCCTGGCTGTCCCGGCCCCGCACCGAGCCGGTCGCGGCCGTGCAGTCCTCGGCGCCCGCGTTCGTGCCGACCCCGTCGGCTCCCGGGACGGCGGGCGGCGGCGAGGTGGTGGTCGCGGTGGCCGGCAAGGTGCGCCGCCCCGGTCTGGTACGCCTGCCCGCCGGGGCGCGGGTCGCCGACGCCCTCGAATCCGCCGGTGGCCCGCTGCCCGGCGTCGACGTGGCGCTGCTCAACCTCGCCCGCAAGGTGACCGACGGGGAGCTGATCCTGGTCGGGGTGACCCCGCCACCCGGAGCTGGCCCGGCCGGCGCCGACGCGCCCGGGGCGCCTGCGGGAGCCGTCGGCGCCCAGCCGGGCGGCGGGAAGGTCAACCTCAACACCGCCACCGTGGCGCAACTCGACGCCCTGCCCGGGGTCGGGCCGGTGCTCGCGCAGCGCATCGTGGCGCACCGGGAGGAGCACGGCGGATTCCGTTCGGTTGCCGACCTGCGCCAGGTCACCGGCATCGGCGATGCCCGCTACGAGGACCTCAAGGACCTGGTGACGGTGTGACGACCCGCCGCCACCGGCCAATCGTTCCGGCCGGTCCGCCCGATCCGGCCGCCGTACCCGGCGCGGGAGACGCGGCCGACGACCATCGGCGGCTGCCGGATCTTCGGCTGGCCGGGCTGGCGATGGGCGCCTGGCTGTCGGCGCTGGCCGGGCTCCTGATCGGAACAGGCCCGACCCTGCTGGTCGCCGCGCTGGCCGGCGTCGCCGCGCTGGCCCTGTCGTGTCGGCTGGCCCCGTCGCATCGCCTGCTCCTGCCGCGTCGGCCAGTCGTGGGGCATCCGCCAGCCGTGGGGGATCGGCCAGCCCGGTGGTGTCGGCTGTTCCCGTCGCGTCGGCCGGCCCTGTCGTATCGGCCGGCACCGTCATACCGGCCAACTCCGTCGTATTGGCTGGCTTCGTCGTATCGGCTGGCCCGCCGGGCGGCCGCCGTACTGGACCGGCATGGCTGGGTGATGGTCGCCGTACTGCTCGGAGTGGTCTGCGGCAGTGTGGCCACGGCCGCCCGGCTCGGGGTGCGGGACGCCCCGCCAGTCAGCCAGCTGGCCGAGGCGCGGGCCAGAGTCAGCGTGGAGCTGGTGGTCCGGGACGATCCACGGTCGACCGGTGGTGTCGCCGGCCGGCCGGCGACCTATCTGTTGTCGACCCGGCTGGTCTGGGTGGCCGAGGAGGAGGGGAGCAGGGTCAGGGTGCCGGCCCGGGTCCTCGTGCTGGCCACCGATCCAGGCTGGCGTGGGCTGCTGCCAGGTCAGCGGGTGACCGCCACCGGAAGGCTGGCGGCGCCACGCGGCGGAGACCTCACCGCCGCCGTGCTGAGCGTCAGCACCCCACCCGTGCCGCGCGGGACCACGTCCTGGGCGCAGCGGGCGGCCGGCTCGTTGCGGGCCGGGCTACAACGGGCCTGCGCATCGCTGCCCACCGAACCGGGCGGGCTGCTGCCGGGGCTGGTGGTCGGCGACACCAGTCGGCTAGAACCGGCGGTCGAGGAGGACTTCCTGACCACCGGCATGACCCATCTGACGGCGGTCTCCGGGTCCAACGTGGCGATCGTGGTCGGCCTGGTGCTGTTGCTGGCCCGCTGGGCCCGGGCCGGGCCCTGGCTCGCCGCCGTCCTCTGTGGGGTCGCGCTGGTCGGCTTTGTCATCCTGGCCCGGCCGTCGCCGAGCGTCGTCCGGGCCGGCACGATGGGAGTGATCGGTCTGCTTGCGCTGGCCGTCGGACGGCCACGGGCCGCCCTGCCGGCGCTGGCCGGTGCGGTCACCCTGCTGGTTGTCGTCGATCCGGAACTGGCCGGCGATCCGGGGTTCGCACTCTCCGTACTGGCCACCGGCGGTCTGCTGCTGCTCGCTCCCCGGTGGCGGGACGCGCTGCGGCGTCGGGGCGTACCGGCCGGTGCGGCGGAGGCGCTGGCCATTCCGGCGGCGGCGCAGCTGGCCTGCGCGCCGGTGGTGGCCGGACTCTCCGGCACGATCAGTCTGGTGGCCGTACCGGCCAATCTGCTCGCGGTGCCGGCGGTGGCGCCCGCCACGGTGCTCGGCGTGACGGCGGCGGTGCTGTCCCCGCTCTGGCCGGCCGGTGCACAGGCCGTGGCGTGGCTCGGCAGTTGGCCGGCGTGGTGGCTCGTCCTGGTGGCGCGGTACGGCGCACGCCTGCCCGCCGGGACGTTGCCCTGGCTGGACGGAGTGGCCGGTGGGCTGCTGCTCGGAGCCCTGACCGTGGCACTGCTGATCGCCACCCGCCGGCCACTGGTGCGCCGGCTTGTCGCGGTGGTCGCGGCTGCGGTGGTGGTCGGTGCGCTGCCGGTGCGGGTGGTCGCCACGGGATGGCCGCCGACCGGCTGGGTGGTCATCGCCTGCGCGGTGGGTCAGGGCGACGGCCTGGTGCTGCCGGTCGGTGTCGGCCGGGCGGTGGTGGTGGACGCCGGTCCGGACCCCGGGGCGGTGGACGGCTGCCTGCGCCGGCTCGGCGTGCGGGCGGTGTCCCTGCTGGTGCTGAGCCATCTCCACGCCGACCACGTGGGCGGGGTGGACGGTGTCTTCCGGGGACGGCGGGTGGACGCGGTGGTGGTGCCGCAGTGGCCGGAGCCGGCCGAGGGACGCGCCACCGTGGAGCGCGCCGGCAGCGCGTACGGCGTACCGGTCGGCACGGTCGGTGCCGGGTGGACCTACGCGGCCGGCCCGGTGGCGCTGACCCTGCTCGGCCCGCCGTATCCGATCCGGGGCACCCGCTCGGACCCGAACAACAACTCGCTGGTCCTGCGGGCCGAGGTACGCGGCGTCAGCATCCTGCTCACCGGGGATGCCGAGACCGAGGAGCAGCAGGCCCTGCTGGACCTCGTACCGGTCGCCCAGCTCCGGGCGGACGTGTTGAAACTCGCTCACCACGGCTCGGCTTACCAGGAGCCGGCGTTCCTCGACGCCGTACGCCCGGCGGTGGCGCTGGTGACGGTCGGCGTCGACAACGGATACGGGCACCCCAACGCCGGAGTCCTGGCCCGGCTGTCCCGATCCGGCGCCCGGATGCTCCGGACCGACCGGGACGGAGACCTGGCGGTGGTCGGGTTGCACGGAGGCGGGCTGGCGGTGGCGGTCCGGGGCCTCGATCCGGGCGGCCCGTCCACCCGATGAGTCCGCCGGTTCCACAGGACACGGGAGGCCAGGCCCACCCCGCCGGCCCGTCCGGTCACCTCGTCAGATACCTGTCCGATTCGGTCGGCTACCCGGCCGAGCCGCAGCGCTCAAGCTGCCCCGTCGGGCGGTACGCTTCGATGCGGATGAGTACTACCGTGGCCTTCTTGCGCTGTTCGACAGGCTGGACGCAGCCGGCCATCCCGCCCCGATCAACGTTCTATCGAACCGTCTAGGGGTGTCGAAGCAAACGATCAAGACGCAGCTTGCGACGGCACGCCAGCGGTACCGATGGCTCCCCGAAAGCGACAAGAGCCCCGGTCACCCATGATGGGTGCGGGGGCATCTTCGCGTCTGGCTCAATGGGCCATCCCTCGACGTATCCAGCCAACGCGCCGCCGGTCAGGAGTGCTCCTCGGGTGGCATCGACACCCGACAGGAAGCCAAACGCAGGTAGTGCCAGGATTCGGCGACAGCCTCAAGCCCGTCGGCGTCAACCACGTACCCGCGCAACAGTTGGAAGCCCTCCCGTACCGGCTTCGTGTCGACCGAGACGGCGGTAACCCGTAGGCGAAGGTCTCCGAGGATTCGCGCCGTACTGTCGTACGGCTGGAAATGGGCGAACTGCGGGGCGTAGACGGTGTCGCCTGGTACGACAACCGGCCGGGGGCGACTCCGGCGAAAGATCGACAACCGGCCCGGGGTGGCTGCGCTATCGCTGGACATCCTCAGATGGTGTCGTCCGACGTCGTTGACCGTCAACGGCTCATGCCCTGGTCATCCGACGTTGTTCCTCTCGTACCACAAGCCGACGTCTAGCGTCAAGAGTCGTGGACCTTGTTGGTGTGGCAGAGATTCGGGAGATGCTTGGCGGCATCAGCCGGCAGCGAGTCAACGTGATCACCAACGCCAAGGGATTCCCCGATCCCGTCGCGAGGCTGGCCATGGGCAAGGTGTGGCGACGTCGGGACGTCGCGCGATGGATCGCCGAGCATCGGCCGGACCTCACCGCACACTGACCCGGGAACGGAAGCGCCCGGTCACCCGCGAAGGGGTACCGGGGCGTCTTCGTACCGGCTACTCGACGACCGGGCAGTCAGCGGCACGCAACCCCTGCCATGCCTCGGCAGCCTGCTCGACGCTCGGCTCAGAGATCACCGGCTCGTGCCCGTACAAAACTCCCCATGACCGGGCGACTCCCAACCGATGATCGGTCGCTGGGAGGCTTCGGGAGGGTTCTGCGATGGCTGGGAGCAGCCGGGAGATCCGGCGCTCCTACGACTGGCGTTACAGGCTCTTCATGGTGTTTCCCGCGCGGCACTGATCAACTCAGACGTCAGCGGTAGCTTTCAGTCATTCACGTTTGCTGGGGCGCCGGAGCAACTCGCTATGGTGTCTCTTGCGCGCGGCACTGACCGACTCGGACCTCAGCTCAATCTGATCGGTCCGGATGGCTCCGCCGGCCGGGGGTTCATCCACCCTCGATCCGACGAGCTGGGAGAGGTGGCAGTGACAAGGCGTCGCAAGGGGCCCTCGGGCCTGAGAAGGAACCGGCGGACCAATGCCAACCGGTGGCGGGACGTCGGGGAGTGGGTGGCACTGGCACTCAAGGTGCTTGCCTACGCCATCGGCCTCGCGGTGATGCTGGCCGGAAAGGGATGTGGGCCCAACTGACCCGACCGGTCAACTGGGCCCACTGAGCGGGAAGGGGCTCCGCCTCGCGGGTGCAACCAGGGGCGGAGTCTCCTCCATGCGTTGTATGAATGAAGCCTACAACGCGTGCAGGCTACTCCAGCCGTCGCCAGTAGGCGACAACCGGCTTCCTTTATCTCCCTGGACATCCCAGAGGGTCGCCTTAAAGAAGGCGTTCATGGGGACTCTCAGCGTCTACCCGTCGGAATGGGCCGGGCCCGGCCCGCGTGGTGACGCCGTGACCACCGGTTCCGGCGGTAGGCTCCAATCCGGTCACCAGAACCACTGGCGAAGAATGCCAGGGTTAAGATAAATGTCTGGATTTGCACTAAGTGCGGGGTCAGCCGCAGCGAGCCGGGTGACCAGGCCCGATGGACGCACGCCACGTGCGACGATGACCTCGTGACCCCCGCTAGCCTTCCCCCTGTCGTACTCGTGCTCGGTGACGAAGAACTGCTCGCCACCAGAGCGGTCGCCGGAGTGGTCGACGCGGCCCGAGCCGCCGACCCGGACGTCGACGTACACGACCATGAGGCGGGCGCGTTGGGGCCGGGGGAGATTGCCGAGCTGCTCGGACCGTCCCTGTTCGGCGGTCGGCGGATACTCGTCGTCCGGGCTGGACAGGACGCCAAGAAGGACCTGGTCGCGGCGCTGCTGGCGTACGCGAAGAATCCCGACCCCGAGGTGCAGTTGGTGGTGGCGCACCTCGGCGGGGCCAAGGGCAAGGCATTCGCCGACGGCTTGCGGGCGGCGGGCGCGGAGGTCGTCCCGGCGGCGAAGCTGAAGGGTCACCGGGACCGGGTGGCGTTCGTCCGGGACGAGATCCGGCGTGGCGGCGGCCGGTGCACCGACGACGCGGCCGAGGCGCTGATCGCGGCGGTCGGCAACGACCTGCGCGAACTCGCCTCCGCCTGCTCCCAGTTGCTGGCCGACACCGACGGGCGGATCGGCGTCGACACGGTGGCCCGATACTACCGGGGACGGGCCGAGGTCAGCGGGTTCACGGTCGCCGACGCGGCGATGGCCGGTGACGTGCCGGGCGCCCTGGAGGCGCTGCGCTGGGCGCTGCACGTGGGAGTGGACCCGGTGCCGATCGCCGACGCGATCGCCGACGGGGTACGCACGGTGGCCCGGGTCAGCTCGGCGGGCCGGGGCAGCGCGTACCAGTTGGCGAGCAGCCTGGGCATGCCACCGTGGAAGATCGAGAAGGCACAGCGCGTCGGCCGGGGCTGGACCCCGGAAGGGCTGGCCGACGCCATGTACGCCGCCGCCGAGTGCAACGCCGCCGTCAAGGGCGGCTCCGACGACCGGGGCTATGCCCTGGAACGTGCCGTGGTCGCGGTCGCGGCCGCTCGCAGGGCGAGCGCCTCGCGATGACTGCGGCGACGGCGGTGCCGGCGGACGAGGAGCGGTTACGCCCGCTGTACGCCCGCGTGCTGCGGCTCCGGCACGTCGACCCGGGCGGGATGCTCTGCTTCGTCTTCTTCGAGGGCACCGTGTCCCTCGGCGCGCTGCTCGCGCTCGCCGAGCTGGTGAGCTGGTGGGGCGTACTCGTCCTGCCCGCCACCGTCGCGGTCATGGTGAAGGTCAACGACGTGGTGGCCGCGGCGGTGCTCCGCTCGGCGGCCCGGGTGCCCGCCCAGGAACGGGAACGGTTCCGTCGGCAGATCCAGCCGGCGGTCGGCCGGGCCAGCGTGCCCAAACGGTCGCTGGTCGAGTCCGGACAGACCCACCGGTTGACCGCTCCCGGAACCGGCGCCTCCGACGCCCCGAACCGCCGGGCCCTCGGTAACCGGCTGCCGGCCCGGTTCCTGGTCGCCCGGCCGTTCAGCATGACGGCGGTTGTCCGGGCTCGGCTGGAGCTCAGCGGGCGGCGTCGACCCCGTGCCGACTCGGCCGGGCCGGACCGGGCCGACGGCGGTGGGGCCGACGCCTCGGGGTGGGAGGCCGGTCGAGCGCGCTCCGGATTGCCACAGACCCGGCAGGCCGCACCGCCACCGTCCGCCGCGGCAACCGCGCGGGCCCGCAACAACGGTCTGGCCGAACGCCTGGACCAGCGACCGGACCGGCGCTGGCTCTCCCGGAAGGATCCGATCGACATCAGCCGGCAGTCGGCCAGACGCCGCTACCGCTGACCGCCCCGGGAAAGAAGCAAGTGGGCCTCAGGAAGAAGCACGTGTGGCCCTCAAGCCGGCCAGCTTGAGGGCCACACGCCAGGTGTGTGATGTTCCGCCGTCAGGCGGAGAGCGACTGGAGCCGCTTGGCGATCGCCGACTTGCGGTTCGCCGCCTGGTTCTGGTGGATCACGCCCTTGCTGACCGCCTTGTCGAGCTTGCGCGAGGCGTCCCGCATGAGCTCGGTCGCCTTGGCGCTGTCTCCGCTCTCGGTCGCCTCGTGGAACTTGCGAATGGCGGTCTTCAGCGACGACTTGACCGACTTGTTACGCAGCCGGCGCTTCTCGTTCTGCCGGTTGCGCTTGATCTGGGACTTGATGTTCGCCACGCGACAGCCTCGTCCTGGTAGCTAGGGTTACGTTTGCCTTTGATGCGCGGGCGACGACGCACGTCGGAGTGCGGCCGTGTCGGCACGCGCGAAGAGCCACGTTACCAGGTACGCCGCGTCGGGGGCAAAACAGCTCACCGCCGTCGCACCGTGGCTCCGCCCTCTCCGCTGCGGTTCCCGCCCTCTCCGCTGCGGGTCACCACCGTCCCGACGCGGTTCAACGCCATCCCTGGCGTTCGGCCAGCCAGCCGAGCGCGGTCTCCCCACTCCAGCGCTGGTGCGCCCGGATGTGCGGCGAGCCGGTGCCGGGGCCGGCCGCCGCGCGTACCAACCAGTATCCGGAGAGCGCGGCGAGGGCGGCGTCCAGCCCGTCGGCCGGAGCGTCCTGCGCCGCCGGATGGGTGCCGAACAGGGCGTCGGCGTCCAGCCCGCTGGCGTACCCGGTGACCAGCAGGCTGGCCAGGTCGAACCAGGGCGGCCCGTAGCAGAGCCACGTCCAGTCGCAGAGCCAGGCGGCGCCGGTCGGGTCCAGCAGTACGTTGTCCACCCGCAGGTCGCCGTGGATCATCGACGGCACGTCGGCGTACCCGGGAAGCCGGGCCTCCAACGCGGCGAGTTCGGGCAGCCGGTGCCGGGCGACGGCGGGGACGTCCGGCAAGCTCTCCCGGCCGGTGGCCAGCTCGGCCCACCAGGCCAGGTCCGCCCGGGCGAGGTCGGCGAGCCGGGGTACGCCCAGCGCCACCAGCTCGACCGGGGGCTTCCGGAGCGCCGCCGCGACGGTCGCGTACGCGCCGAGGGCCGCCGCCAGCTCGGCCGGCGCCCAGGGCAGCCCGGGCATCCGGCCGTCGATGGCGTCCAGGCAGATCACGTGGTACCCGGCAGCGGTCAGTGTCCAGCGGGGGCGGGCGACGGCGAGCCCGGCCGGCAGTACGGCGGTGATCGCCGCCTCCCGGGCGTACCAGTCGCTGAGATGCCGCTGGTCGATCAGGGAGGCCGCCTTGACGAAGATCCGGTCCCCGGCGACGGTCTGCAGCACCCCGGCGAACCCCCGGGTGAACCCGCCGCCGGCGGTGCTGGCCCAGTTGACCCGGGCGCCCAGCCGGGCGGTGATCGCCGCCCGCAGGTCGGCGGGGAGATCGGCCCAGCCCGGCCGGACGGCGGTCGCGTCGTACGGTCGCGGCGGTACCGAGATGGCGGCCATGTCACCAAGTCTGCCCTGGTCCGGTCGCGTCGCCAGGATTGGGCACGCCCCGGGGTCACCGCGTCGCCCGCCGCCGTTCGCGCCCCGGCCGACGGCAAGATACTCCCGGGGCGCAGGCGGGCGTGGTGACGGAACTCGCGGTGGTGATCCGGCGGCCTCGGCCGGGCACCTCCCGGCGGCATGGGAACATAGAAAGCCCATCGTCGTCAGCCAAGCAGAACGGACCGCCGTGCCACCGACGCCCGACTCCGGCGCGAACTCCCCTGGTGCCACCGACCCCGGCCGCATCAGGAACTTCTGCATCATTGCCCACATCGACCACGGCAAGTCGACGTTGGCCGACCGGATGTTGCAGCTCACCGGCGTGGTCGACCCCCGGCAGATGCGCGCACAGTATCTCGACCGGATGGACATCGAGCGGGAGCGCGGCATCACGATCAAGAGCCAGGCGGTCCGCATGCCGTGGACCGTGCGGGAGGGCGACCAGCAGGGCGAAGAGGCCGTGCTGAACATGATCGACACGCCTGGGCACGTGGACTTCACCTACGAGGTGTCCCGGTCGCTCGCCGCCTGCGAGGGGGCGATCCTGCTGGTCGACGCCGCTCAGGGGATCGAGGCGCAGACCCTGGCCAACCTCTATCTGGCGATGGAGAACGACCTGCACATCATCCCGGTGCTCAACAAGATCGACCTGCCGGCCGCCCAGCCGGACAAGTACGCCGAGGAGCTGGCGCACCTGATCGGCGTGGATCCGAGCGACTGCATCCGGGTCTCAGGCAAGACCGGTGAGGGGGTGCCGTACCTGCTCGACGAGATCGTCCGGCAGTTCAAGCCGCCGGTCGGTGACGCGACCGCGCCGGCCCGGGCCATGATCTTCGACTCCGTCTACGACGTGTACCGGGGTGTGGTGACGTATGTCCGGGTGGTCGACGGCCGGATCGAGGCTCGCGACAAGATCAAGATGATGTCCCTCGGCACAGTGCACGAGCTGCTGGAACTCGGCGTGATCTCCCCGGAGATGCAGAAGGCCGGCGCGCTCGGGGTCGGCGAGGTGGGCTATCTGATCACCGGCGTGAAGGACGTCCGGCAGTCCCGGGTCGGTGACACCGTCACCATCAACGCCCGGCCGGCGAGCGAGGCCCTCGGTGGCTACAAGGACCCGAAGCCGATGGTCTACTCGGGTCTCTACCCGATCGACGGGTCGGACTACCCGGCGCTGCGGGACGCGCTCGACAAGCTGAAGCTCAACGACGCGGCGCTCAACTACGAGCCGGAGACCTCGGCCGCGCTCGGCTTCGGCTTCCGCTGCGGCTTCCTCGGCCTGCTGCACCTGGAGATCATCGGTGAGCGGCTGGAACGCGAGTTCAACCTCGACCTGATCTCGACGGCACCCAACGTGGTCTACCGGGTCGTCCTGGAGGACGGCAAGGAGGTCACGGTCACCAACCCGAGCGAGTACCCCACCGGCAAGATCGCCGAGGTGTACGAGCCGGTGGTCCGGGCCACCGTGCTGACCCCGAACGACTACGTCGGCGCCGTGATGGAGCTCTGCCAGGGGCGGCGCGGCTCGTTGCAGGGGATGGACTACCTCTCCGCCGATCGGGTCGAGCTGCGCTACACGCTGCCGCTCGCCGAGATCATCTTCGACTTCTTCGACCAGCTCAAGAGCCGTACCAAGGGCTACGCCTCGCTGGACTACGAGCCCTCCGGCGAGCAGCACTCCGACCTGGTCAAGGTCGACATCCTGCTCAACGGCGAGCCGGTGGACGCGTTCAGCGCGATCGTGCACAAGGACAAGGCGTACAACTACGGCGTCTCGATCGCGTCGAAGTTGCAGAAGCTGATTCCCCGCCAGCAGTTCGAGGTACCGATCCAGGCGGCGATCGGCAACCGGGTGATCGCCCGGGAAACCATCCGGGCGATCCGCAAGGACGTGCTGGCCAAGTGCTACGGCGGTGACATCAGCCGGAAGCGCAAGCTGCTGGAGAAGCAGAAGGAGGGGAAGAAGCGGATGAAGATGGTGGGCCGGGTCGAGGTACCGCAGGAGGCCTTCATCGCTGCCCTCTCCACCGGCGACTCCGGCGACGGCAAGGGCGGCGGCAAGAAGTGATTCCCCGGGGGTACGGCCCCGGCGCGTCCTTCTGTCCCCGGTGTGCGGCGGCACTGCCCGGCCCCGCACCGACCACCTGCGCCCGGTGCGGCTACCAGCTCTTCGTCAACGCCCGACCGACCGTTGGCCTCGTCATCCTGGACCGCGCTCCGTCGCTCGGGCCGACCGGTCCCGGGGCGGGGCCCGACGTCGCGGATCTGCGCTTCCTTGCCCTGCGTCGGGCGGCGGAACCGATGATCGGCCGCTGGGAGACGCCGGGCGGGTTCTGCGACGGCTGGGAGCACCCGGCGGAGGCGGCGGTCCGGGAGTCCCGCGAGGAGCTCGGGGTGTCGATCACCCTTGGTGACCATATCGGCGTGTACGTCGGCAGCTACGAGTTCCAGGACGAGACCCTGCCGGTTCTCGACCACTTTTTCCTGGCGAGCCTGGACGATCCGAGGGTGGTGCTCGATCCGGCCGAGTCCGCCGAGCTGAGCTGGTTTTCCCTGGTGGATCCGCCGCCGCTGGCCTTCGGCACGATGGATGCGGCGGTTCGGGAGGCGGCGCGACGTCTGGGCATCTAGGTCGGTTTGAGCTTTTCAGCCTTCGGGAACCTAGCAGTCACCACAACAACGTGTGACGCATCCGAAGGAGGACGGCCGTGGAACTCACCGTCTGGGGTATCATCACCGCGCTCATCGTCGGTCTTATCATCGGCGCCCTCGGTCGTCTGGTCGTACCAGGCCGCCAGGACATGCCGATCTGGCTGACCATGCTGATCGGTGTCGGTGCCGCGCTGCTCGGCACGGTCATCGCCCGGGCCGCCGGCATCGCGACCGCGACGGCCGGCATCGACTGGATGGAGCTGCTGATCCAGGTCGCACTGGCCGCCATCGCGGTGGCCCTGGTGGCCGGAGTCGGCCGCCGTCGGCGAGTCAGCCGGTACTGAGCACCCCCGCTCTCCGGTAGCAAGGGGCGCCGGCCGACTCGGCCGGCGCCCCTGCTGGCGTCGCGGCCCGGCCTGTCGGCTCGCCGACTCCGCCGCCGACCGGCATGTCGACCGGACCGGTCTGGCGCCGACTGCCCCGGACCGCTAAATTCACCACGGCCGTACGATCGACGGTCGTGATCGACTAGCCGGCATCGCCTATAGTTGTGATCGTTCATTCGCATTTGCTCAAATGATCTCCCCATGTTACGCTCTGTAAGTGTCCACGGACTCTCTCCCGGGAAGCGTCAGGGTGTCACCTCTACAGCTTTCGGATCGGCATCCCAAGGTCGCGCTCTACCTTGAGGCGTACACCCCCCTGGTCGAAGAGTGGTTCCAGGCGCTGCGGGATTCCGATGCGCTGACAGAATTGCGCCACACCGCACCGGGGCGGGACCTCGTCGACAATCTGCAAAGGCTCGACCAGCTTTTCCGGGACTTGGTCGACGGCATGTTCGCGCACCCGACGCCGGTGCTGGAGCGCGCCGTCGCGGTCGTGGCCGTGCACCGGGAGGCGGTCGTCTGGGAGGACCAACTGGTGCCGCGCCCCGGTGCCGGTGCCGAGGAGTTGGCGGCCTCACTGCGACACAAGTTCAAGCGCAACATCAGCCTCGCCCTGCTGGAGGCGTTGATCTGTCTGGAGTCCGCGCTGACGTACGCGCGGGAGGCCCAGGGTCTGTCCGGTGCGGAGCTGGCGGACACCCTGCGGGGCAGCACCTCCATGTTGGCCAGCCTCTCGGTCCTGCACGACCAGCAGGAGATGGCCCGGATGAGGCAGTTGACGGGCGACCCGACGGAGATTCAGCACCCGAAGTTCACCGTCGCGGACATCGTCCGGGGTGCCTTCCGGATCGGGCTCGACAAGTTCCGCGCCGTCGGCCCGGAGGGCCAACGGAGGATCCGGTTCGGTAGCGTCCCGCCGCACGGTGTCGAGCTGGCCAGTCCGACCATGAAGTGCCCGGCGCACCGGCTGACCAATGACGAGGGCCAGCCGTTGAATAACGAGTTCTGGGCACTTCTCGTCGACATCTACCGGATGTCCGGTCGGCTGGGCTAGCTCCACCGAACGGTGGGTTCGGCCATCGGCCGAACATGAATGGTTTGACGATTCCGTCGCGTTGGCCAACGCTTCCGTTGTCGAATACTCGCCGACTGCGTCGCCGTCGCTGCCCGCCCGGATCGGCACAACGGCCCCGTCGGCGCATGGTGTGTGCCAGGCCACTCCGGATGGCATCGGCAAAACTGCCAATGTGTCGAGTAATTACCCAGGGTTATATGCCGGTGTCATTAGGCAAAGGGGTCCCGTGGACGGGACAGGAAATCACCGGCAGGCCCGTCCGTGGGCTTTGTTTCGACCCGCGCCCGAAAACAAAGCGGCTCCGCCGGCCCGGACTGGACCGGCGGAGCCGCCGCTGCCACGTCGGAGACGGTCAGCGCAGCCAGGGGATGCTGCGGTCGAGTAGGCCGCGCTCCTTCAGCTCCTTGCGCAGCGGGATCTCGTCATCGACGTACCCGTTCCAGTTGATGCCCCAGTAGTTGGCGGTGTGCGTACCCTCACCGAGCAGTTGGCGCTGCACCGGGGTCCGGTTCTGGTACCACTTGCCGTCCTTGTCCGGGTGCAGCTCGTCCAGCGGCCGGATCCACCGGTAGGTGTAGCCGACGAAGAGCATCTTCCGGGTGATCGTGGAGAGGTTGGTGGACCGGGAGTGCCACTGACGCCGGTCGAAGATGAAGGCGTCACCGGGGTTGGCGGTGATCTCGACCGTGCCCTCGGGGTCGGGGTTGTGCACGGTCAGGTCGGCCGGGCGCGGCAGCGAGTTCCACAGGTGGCTGCCCGGGATGACCTTGGTCGCCCCGCGGCCCTTCTCCGACAGGTCGGAGAGCACGTACGCGACCTTGAGCGAGAACATCGGCCGCGGCAGGTTCGGATCCATCGTCTCCGGGTCCGAGTTCTGCCGGTAGCCGTCCTGATGCCAGCCCCAGTACGGCTTCTCCGGCTCCAGGGCCGGCGGCGTGACGTCCAGGTGGTTGTGGTGGGTGTAGATGTTCCACCCCGCGAGACCCCACATGTAGGGGAACGCGATCGGGTGGGTGAGCAGTTCGCCGAAGAGCTCGTCCCGCTCCAGGAAGCCCAGCAGGTGCAGCGTGCCGTCCTTGGTGGTGTTGCCGGCCGCCTTCTCCTCGGCGTAGACCCGGTCGACCGCGGCCTCCAGGGCCGCGCGGTGGTCCTCGGTCAGGACGTTGCGGAGCAACAGGAAGCCCTGCTCGTGGAACTCCTTGCGATCCGTGTCACTGATCGGCTCGTAGCCAGTGCGGCCGCCGTAGTCGAACACCGCGTCCCCTCCCCATAGGGTGAAACTCTTTCTGAGCACACAGGCTGCCGATCGTAGCTCCCTCCGCAAGATCCGCATCTCGACGCTCCGCCGTGCGTCCGGCGCCGGCCATCCGGAGGTACGCAGGGCAGCCGGGCCATGACAGCACGCAACAAATCCGCTGAAAAATAGGGGTATACGAGCCGATCTGGCCGTTTGTGCAATCACTGCCAGTTAGCGGTGGCCCGGTCGTGCAACAAAATCGCCGGCCGATCGGTGCCGCTCGCGGCCCGAACAGGCTCAGTCGGTGAAGACCTCGGCGACCACCTGGTGCGGGGTGGGCGGCGCGCCCTTGACCGGCGCCCAGGTGCCGTCGTCCGCCGTCCACTGGAGGTCGCCGAAGCGCACCGTCTTCACCCCGTGGTCGTCGGCGTGCGACACCAGCCAGTGCGCGTAGCGCCAGCCCACCTGCTGATCCGTCGTCGGTACGGCCAGACCGGTCAACTCGGCCGGAACCGACGTCTCCAACCGGCCCCAGTCCAGCTTCAGCCCGGCGGTCAGCGCCGTCGCCGCCGCGTTCCCGCGCATCGCCGGCTCCCGGCCCACCGTGCAGGCCACCGCGCCGGTGGCATTGCCCAACAGTGCCCGGGTCAGCACCTCGGACTCGTCCGCCCACTGCTGGTACGCCCGCGGATAGGCCGACCGCTGCACCCGCTGCGCCGCGACCGTGACCTCCATCTGCTCCCAACCGCGGACCTTCTTCAGCGCGTTGTAGAACTTGGTCGCGGCGTAGCGCGGATCCCGGATCTGCTCCGGCTTGCCCCAACCCTGACTCGGCCGCTGCTGGAACAGCCCTACCGAGTCCCGGTCACCGCCGGCCAGGTTGCGCAGCCGGGACTCCTGGAACGCCGTGGCCAGCGCCACCACCACGGCCCGCTCCGGCATGTTGCGCCGGACGCCCACCGCGGCGATGGTCGCGGCGTTCGCCATCTGCTCGGCGTTCAGCGTGACCCGGCCGTCCGCCTCCACCACGCAGCCGGGAGCGGCGCTGGGAATCGGCAGGGTATGCCCGAACTCGCGGGCGCCCAGGTAGACACCGAAACCGGCAACCGCCGCGAGCGCCACCCCCGCCGCCACCATGGCCCGAGTCTGCACCGCCACCCCCTGTCCGATAGCCGGACACAGCCTACTTCGACCGCCCAAAATCCCGACCCGGTTCGGCCGGGTCGCCCGGTGGAGCCGGAGTCAGTTGCCGGGTACCCACCGGGCGGGCCGTTTCTCGCCGAACGCCGCGACGCCCTCACGCCCCTCCTCGGAGTGGAAGTACCGCACCGACAGGTCGCGCAGCTCCGCCAGGTCGGCCCGGAAGCTCTCCGCCGAGCCGCGCCGGAGCAGTTCCTTCGCCCCGGCCAGCGCGCCGGGCGCACCACGGACCAGCGCCAGGCAGTACGAGGCGACGGTCTCGTCCAGCGCCTCGGCCGAGGTCACCGTGGTGACCAGGCCGATTTCGGCCGCCCGACGACCGTCGAAGACGTCCCCGGTCAGATACAGCTCGGCGGCGGCCCGTGCTTGCAGCCGGGGCAGCACGGTCGCCGAGATCACCGCCGGGATCACTCCGAGCCGTACCTCGGTGAACGCGAAGGTCGCCTCCTGGGCGCAGATCGCGATGTCGGCCGCCGCGACCAGGCCGAGGCCACCGGCCCGGGCCGGTCCGCCGATCCGGGCCACCACCGGCTTCGGGCACTCCCAGATCGCCGCGAGCACGTCACCCAGCATCGCCACCGGCACGGTGCCTTCGCGGTACGCCGCCGCTGTCTCCAGCAGGTCGGCGCCGGAGCTGAAGACCGGCCCGGCGTGCGAGAGCACCACCACCCGGACGTCGTCGTCCGCCGCCGCCGCGCCCAGCGCGTCGAGCAGTTGCCGGAGCAGGGTGCTGGAGAGCGCGTTGCGGTTGTGCGGGCTGTCCAGGGTGAGAGTTGTCACTCCGTGCGTGGTGGAGACCCGGACGAGTGGATCAGGGGCTGAGGTCATGCCCGCACACTAGTCATATGCCTGGAGAGCTCCCAGTGGGCGAGCCCGTACCCGTCGACGGGGCGCTGCCCGACGCCGCCCTGGCCACGGTCGGCCACCGCGGTTTCGGCGTCTACGTCCACGTGCCGTTCTGCGCCAGCCGCTGCGGCTACTGCGACTTCAACACCTACACCGCGACCGAACTCGGCGGGACGGCCGGCCGGGACGGCTATGCCGACCAGGTGCTCGCCGAGCTGCGGTTGGCCGCCCGGGTGCTGGCCGACCGGCCGCCGGCCCGGGTCGACACGGTCTTCGTCGGCGGCGGTACGCCCACCCTGCTGCCCCCGGACGACCTGGCCCGGATCCTGGACGGCATCGACCGGACCTGGGGGCTGGCCGCCGACGCCGAGGTCACCACCGAGGCGAATCCGGAGTCGGTGACCCGGGAGTCGCTCAAGGAACTGCGTGCCGCCGGCTACACCCGGATCTCCCTGGGCATGCAGTCGGCCGCCCCGCCCGTGCTGGCGATCCTCGACCGCCGGCACACCGCAGGCCGGGCCACCGAGGCCGCGCAGGAGGCCCGGGAGGTCGGCTTCGCCCACCTCAACCTGGACCTGATCTACGGGACGCCGGGGGAGCGCGCGGAGGACTTCGCGGCGTCGCTTCAGGCGGTGCTGGCCGCCGGGGTCGACCACGTCAGCGCGTACGCCCTGATCGTCGAGGACGGCACCCGGCTGGCCGCCCGGATGCGGCGCGGCGAGCTGGCGTACCCGGACGACGACGTGGCGGCGGACCGCTACCTGGCCGCGGAGGCGGCGCTTTCCGAGGCGGGTTTCTCCTGGTACGAGGTCTCCAACTGGGCCCGCACGCCGGCTGCTGCCTGCCGGCACAACCTGCTCTACTGGACCGGCGGCGACTGGTGGGGCCTCGGTCCCGGCGCGCACAGCCACGTCGGCGGGGTCCGCTGGTGGAACGTCAAGCACCCGTCGAGTTACGCGGCCCGACTCGGTGCGGGGCAGTCTCCCGGGCAGGCCCGGGAGGTGCTGTCGGCGCGGGAGCGGCGGGTGGAGGAGGTGCTGCTCCGGCTCCGGCTCGCCACCGGGCTGCCGCTGACAACGCTGGACGACGCGGGACGGGCGGGTGCGGCCCGGCACCGCGAAACCGGGTTGCTGGACGGGGCGGCGTACGACGCGGGGCGGGCCGTGCTCACCCTGCGCGGGCGGCTGCTGGCCGACGCGGTGGTCCGGGACCTGCTGCCCTGACCCGGACCCGACAGTGCGATGGCCCGTGCCGGGTCCGGCACGGGCCAGCACAGCGCTGCCGGCACTACTTGATCATGCGGATGGACATCGGGTAGCGGTACAGCACGCCCTCGTTGGCCTTCATGCCAGCGATGATCGAGAAGATCAGCACCACCAGCCAGGCGATCAGCGGCAGGAAGATCAGCACGAGGGTGCAGGTGCCGACGATGAGCGAGACGATCGAGATGATGCCCCAGGTGATCTGGAAGTTGAGCGCCTCGACCGCGTGCGCGCGTACGGTCGGCGACTCGTTGCCCTTGGCGAGCAGCGCGACGAGCGAGGCGATGAAGCCGACCACGATGCCGCCGAAGTGGGCGATCAGGGCCCAGGTCTTCTCGTCGCTGTTGGCGTAGCCGGACGGTGCCGGTGCGCCGTACGGGTTGCCCGGGTAGCCGCCCGGCGGCGGGTAACCGGCACCGGGATAGCCGCCCGGGGGCTGGCCGCCGGGGGGTGGGTAACCGCCGCCGGGGGGTGGGTAACCGCCGGGCGGCGGGTAGCCCCCGGGCGGGGGATAACCGCCACCGGAGGTCGGGTACGTGCCGCCACCTGACGTCGGGTAGGTCCCGCCACCTGACGTCGGGTACGTGCCGCCGCCGGAGGTCGGGTACGTGCCGCCGCCGGAGGTCGGCGGGGGCGTGCCGGGCGCACCATACTGGGGTGCGGCGGGCGGGGGGTACCCCTCGCCTGGCGTCGGGTATTGGCCCGGATTCATCGGGGCGGTCGGGTCCGGGGGCGGACCGCCGTATTCTCCGGGAGGGCGAGGCGGTTCAGTCATGGAGGTCACGGTAGGACTCCGGTTCAACCGGCGCCAGCGGCCCCCCGGATTGAATCTGGACAATGGCCGACCGTACCTGCTAGGCCGACCGGGGTAGGGTGTGCTGGCAAGCCTGTTGTCCGGGTTCGGATAGCCCCTCCAATCGATCATCGCGCCGGGTACGCCTTGGTCGTAGACTGGCACTCGCTACAGTCGAGTGCCAGGGCGGACCTGGCCCGACCGTCGTGGCCGCCCCGGTCGTTTCGCCCAGCCGGGGCCGGGACGTCGCAGGGAGGTGAGGATGGGTCTCGACGACCGCAAGCTCGACGTGCTGCGCGCGATCGTGGAGGACTACGTCGCCACCCAGGAACCGGTCGGCAGCAAGGCCCTGGTCGAGCGGCACCAGCTCGGGGTCTCCCCGGCCACCGTCCGCAACGACATGGCCGTGCTGGAGGAGGAGGGCTACATCCGGCAGCCGCACACCAGCGCCGGCCGGGTCCCCACGGACCGTGGCTACCGGCTCTTCGTGGACCGGCTCTCCCGGGTCAAGCCGCTCACCCCGGCCGAGCGCCGGGCGATCGAGCGCTTCCTGGTCGGCGCGGTGGACCTCGACGACGTGGTGCACCGTACGGTCCGACTGCTCGCCCAGCTCACCCGGCAGGTGGCCGTGGTGCAGTACCCGAGCCTGGCCCGGTCCTCCGTCCGGCACCTGGAACTGGTGCCGATCTCCACCACCCGGCTGATGCTGGTCATGATCGCCGACACCGGTCGGGTGGAGCAGCGGCTGGTCGAGCTGCCCACCCCGATCAGCGCCGACGACGTGACCGACCTGCGCCGGCTGGTCAACGAGCGGCTCGTTGGCGAGAAGCTGGCCGAGACCCCGCCGCTGGTCCAGGCGCTGGTCGACGAGGTGCCTCCGGGGCTCCGTCCGGCGATGACCACGCTCGCCACGGTGCTGCTGGAGACCCTGGTCGAGCGGCACGAGGAGCGGATCGTGATGGCCGGCACCGCCAACCTGACCCGGGGCGGGCTGCTCGACTTCCAGGGTTCGCTGCGACCGATCCTCGAGGCGCTCGAGGAGGAGGTCATCCTGCTCAAGCTGATCGGCGAGGTGGAGCCGAACACCCTTCAGGTACGCATCGGCGACGAGAACGAGATCGACAATCTGCGGGCCACCTCGGTGGTCAGCACGGGATACGGTCCGGGTACGACCATCGTCGGCGGACTCGGCGTGTTGGGTCCCACCCGGATGGACTACCCGGGCACCATCGCCACGGTGCGGGCCGTGGCACGCTATGTCGGCGACGTGCTGGCGCAGAACTGACCACCAAGCTCACCCTGACGACCGGCGGACGGTAACGCGAGACAGACATGAGGACACGGAACGCAGTGGCCAAGGACTACTACGGGATTCTCGGCGTCAGCCGGGACGCCTCCGACGACGACATCAAGCGCGCCTACCGCAAGTTGGCGCGGCAGTACCACCCGGACGTGAATCCGGATCCGGAGGCACACGAGAAGTTCAAGGACATCAACGCCGCGTACGAGGTCCTCTCGGACGACCAGAAGCGGCAGATCGTCGACCTGGGCGGCGACCCGCTGGCCCCCGGTGGTGGCCCCGGGGCAGGCCCGGGCGGTGCCGGTGGGCCGTTCGTCGGCTTCCAGGACATCATGGACGCGTTCTTCGGGGCGGCGGGTGGCGCGCGCGGGCCGCGTCCGCGTACCCGGCCCGGTGCCGACGCGATCCTGCGACTCGAACTCGACCTGCACGAGACGGCGTTCGGGGTGGAGGCGCCGATCGCGGTGGACACCGCCGTGCTCTGCACCACCTGCTCCGGGGCCGGCACGGCGCCCGGCACCCATCTCGCCACCTGCGAGGCGTGCGGCGGGCGGGGCGAGGTGCAGTCGGTGCAGCGGACCTTCCTCGGCCAGGTCGTCTCGTCCCGGCCGTGCACCGTCTGCCAGGGGTACGGCACGGTCATCCCGCACGCCTGCCCGACCTGCGCGGGTGACGGCCGGGTACGTACCCGGCGCTCGCTGACCGTCAAGATCCCGGCCGGGGTCGAGGACGGCATGCGGATCCGGCTGGCCCAGCAGGGCGAGGTCGGCCCCGGCGGCGGTACGGCCGGCGACCTCTACGTCGAGATCCACGAGCGGCCGCACGACGTCTACTCCCGCAAGGGCGACGATCTGCACTGCCGGGTCACCGTGCCGATGACCGCCGCCGCGCTCGGCACCCGGCTGACCATCAAGACGCTGGACAGCGAGGAGCCGGTCGACGTCAAGCCGGGCACCCAGCCGGGCTCGACGCTGCGGCTGCGGGCCCGGGGGGTGCCGCACCTGCGTGGTACCGGCCGGGGCGACCTCTACGTGCACCTCGACGTGCGTACCCCGACCAAGCTCGACGCCGAGCAGGAGCGGATGCTGCGCGAGTTCGCCAAGACCCGGGGCGAGGAGGTCGCCGAGCTGACCAAGCAGGGCGG
The DNA here is from genome assembly GCF_033446045.1 of Plantactinospora sp. KLBMP9567. Taxonomy (NCBI): domain Bacteria; kingdom Bacillati; phylum Actinomycetota; class Actinomycetes; order Micromonosporales; family Micromonosporaceae; genus Plantactinospora; species Plantactinospora sp. KLBMP9567. The sequence goes on from NZ_JAWQRR010000036.1 coordinate 20,940, forward strand.
CTTCTTCTCCCGGATGCGGGACGCCTTCAACGGCCACGCCTGACGGGCGCGTCGTCCGGCCGGCGAGCCGTGCCGGGCGGACGACCCGCTAACCTGCTCGCCGTGAGCGCGCCGCTGTTCCTGGTCGAGTCGCTGCCGCCCGGCGACTCCGTCACGCTGGACGGTCCGGAGGGGCACCACGCCGCGACCGTGCAGCGGCTGCGTACCGGTGCGGAGTTGCTGCTCGCCGACGGGCGCGGCGGCACCCTGACCGCCGTGGTCACCGCCGTCGGTCGAGGCACGCTCACCGCCGAGGTCACCTCCCGGCGGTACGCCGATCCGCCCGACCCGCGCCTGGTGGTGGTACAGGGCATCGCCAAGGGCGACCGGGCCGAGTTGGCCGTGCAGGCGATGACCGAGGTCGGGGTGGACGAGATCGTGCCGTGGGCGGCCGAGCGCTCGGTGGCGCAGTGGCGCGGCGACCGGGGCGCCCGAGCCCGGGACCGCTGGGTGGCGACCGCCCGCGAGGCGACCAAGCAGGCCCGCCGGCCCTGGCTGCCGGCGATCGCCGGGTCGGCGCAGGCGCCGGACGAGTCGACCCGGGCGGTGGCCCGGCGGATCGCCGAGGCGGCGGCCGGTTTCGTGCTGCACGAGGAGGCGCAGGCCCGGCTCGGCAGCGCCGACCTGCCGCCCTCCGGCGACATCGTGCTGGTGGTCGGCCCGGAGGGCGGCGTGTCGCCGGCCGAACTGGAGACGCTCGCCTCGGCCGGCGCCGTACCGGTCCGGCTCGGCCCCGAGGTGCTGCGGACCTCGACCGCCGGGGTCGCCGCGCTGGCCGTGCTCTCCACCCGGCTCGGCCGCTGGTGACCCAGGGCCACGATCCGTCCGGGACCGGCTTGCCGGCCGGGACGCGCGACGTCCCGGTGCTCGGGCAGCGTCCGTCCAAGATCCCTGTAGATCTATGGTTCGAAAAGCTGACCACAGATCTACGAGAAATCCTGGCCGGTCTCCCCGGCGGGGTGGGTGAGGAGGCCGGGTCAGCGGTCGAGGGCGGCGGTCAGGCGCGGGTCGGCGACGCTGCGGCCCGCCTCGACGCGGTACCGGCCGGACCGGGTCCGCCAGCCGTCCGGCTCCCAGACCTGGAAGGTCCGCTCCGGCAGCGGCACCCGTAGCGTCACCGCCTCGCCGGGAGCCGCACCGGCAGCGGCGAAGCCGGCCAGCCAGCGGGCCGGACGGTCCGGATCGGTGGCCTCCGGGCCGACGTACACCTGCACCACCTCGCGACCCGGGCGGGCGCCGGTGTTCCGGACCGTGACCACCGCGACCGGCCCCTCCGGCCCGGCCTCGACGGTCAGCGACTCGTACGCCCAGTCGGTGTAGCCGAGCCCGTGCCCGAACGGGAAGAGCGGTGCGGCCCGCCAGCCCCGGTAGCCGACGAAGACCCCGTCGGTGTAGTCGAGTACCCCGTCGACCGGGGTGGTGGACAGCGCCGGGCAGTCCTCCGGCCGGCGTGGCCAGGTGGTGGGGAGCCGTCCACCCGGTTCCGCCCGACCCAGCAACACGTCGGCGAGCGCCGCCCCGGCCTCCTGGCCGGGAAACCAGGTGAGCAGGATCGCCGCGACCTCGTCGGCCCAGGGCATCAGCACCGGTGAGCCGGCGTTGACCACCACCACCGTCCGGGGATTGGCCGCCGCGACCCGGGAGACCAGCTCGTCCTGCCGGCCGGGCAGCGCCAGCGTGCTCCGGTCGAACCCCTCCGACTCCACCTCCTCGGTGGTGCCGACCACCACCACCGCCACGTCGGCGCCGGCGGCCGTCCGGACCGCCTCGTCGAGCAGTTCGTCGTCCGAGGCGGCCGTGGGCTCGGCATGCCCGAGGGTGCACGACACGAAGCCCGGGTCTTCACCGTCGACCATCCGGCGGGTGAGCCGCACCTCGACCGGTTCGCCGGCCCGGACAGAGATCTCGAACCGGCGTTCGACGGTCGCCCGGAAGACCGTGCCGGGCTCCTCGGTCGGGTCGTAGAGCGGGCCGTCGAAGAGTTCCGCGCCGTCCACGGTGAGGGTGAAGACCCCGAAGCCCTCGACCGAGAGCCGGGCGGTGCCGCTGGCCAGCGGCGTGTGTACGGCGGTGAGGTCGACGCTGGCCAGCTCGTCCGGCGGCAGCCCGTCCGGCAGGTCACCCATCCAGCGCACCGTCGCCCGGTCCAGCTCCGCCCGGTAGCGCTCCCGGCCGTCGGCGTCGCGCAGCGTCGCGGTGATCGGGGTCCAGGCCACGCCGCTGGCCGCCGGTAGCCGGAGCCGGGGGTCGGCGCCGACCGCGTACCCGAGGTCGGTGTCGGGGAGCGCCGCGGTCAGCCCGGCGAGCGGGGAGATCGCGTGCGGCGGCGCGACCAGGGCACTGCCGCCGCCCTGGATCCGCGCGTCGTCGGCGAGGGCGCCGAGTACCGCGACCCGGCGCAGCCGGCCCGGGTCGAGCGGCAGCAGGTCGCCGTCGTTTCGGGCCAGCACGAAGGAGCGGACCGCCACCGCGTGCGCCAGGGCGGCGCCGTCCGGCGGGCGCGGCAGGTCGGCCGGGTCCACCACCGGGGGTACGCCGTCGAGCAGCCCGACCCGGCCGGCGAGCCGGAGCACCCGGCGTACCTTCTCGTCCACCTCGGCCTGGGCGACGGTGCCGGCGCGCACGGCGGCGACCAGCGCGGCGCCCCACGGATCGCCGACGGCCGGCATCACCACGTCGAGCCCGGCGTTCGCGGACGCCTCGGTGCTCTTCGTCGCCGTCCAGTCGGAGACCACGATCCCGTCGAAGCCCCACTCCCGCCTGAGCAGGTCCCGGAGCAGCCCGGCGTGCTCGGTCATGGTGTGCCCGTTGACCCCGTTGTACGCCGCCATCACCGCCCAGACCCCGGCGGCGACGATCCGCTCGAACGGGACGAGGTAGACCTCCCGGAGCGCCCGCTCGGAGACCCGGACGTCCACGGTCATCCGTTCCGTCTCCGAGTCGTTGGCGACCAGGTGCTTGACCGTGGCGCCCACGCCGAGGTCCTGCACGCCGGCGACATAGCCGACGCCGATCTCGGCACTGAGCAGCGGATCCTCCGAGTAGCACTCGAAGTGCCGGCCGCCGAGCGGGCTGCGGTGCAGGTTGACGGTGGGGGCGAGGAGCAGGTGGATGCCCCTGCGCCGGCACTCGGCGCCGAGCACCCGGCCGGCCTGCCGGGCCAGCTCGGAATCCCAGGTGGCGGCGAGCGCGGTCGGGCTGGGCAGGGCGGTGGACGGGTCGTCCGGGGTCCAGCGGACGCCGCGTACCCCGACCGGGCCGTCCGACATCACCAGCGAGCCGAGCCCGATCGAGGGTACGGCCGGCAGGGTCCAGAAGTCCTGGCCGGAGAGGAGCCGGACCTTGGTCTCCAGGTCCAGCGCGGCGAGCGCCCGTTCCCGCACCGCGTCGTCTCCGTCGACCGTCGCCGCGTCCCGCCGATCCACCGTCATCGTCGCGCTCCTTCCACCGGCCGGATATCGATCATCCTGCCAGTCGGAGCCACCTCCCGCTGCCCGACAAGGACCGCCCCGACCCCGGGCGCCACCGCTCGCCGGCGGCCGGCGGCTCAGGTGCGCAGGTAGGAGGCGCCGTTGAGGTCCACAATGGTGCCGGAGGCCCACTCCGCCTCGGGCGAGGCCAGCCAGTGCACGGCGGCCGCGATCTCCTCCGGCCGGGCGACCCGGTTGAACGGGCTCTGTGCCCGGATCGCGTCGCCGCGCGGCGCCTTGAGGTGCTCGTTGGTCATGTCGGTCTCGACGAAGCCGGGCGCGACGGTGGCGACCGCGATGCCGTACGGGGCCAGGGCCACCGCGAGGGACTGGCCGAGCGCGTTCAGCCCGGCCTTGCTGGCGCCGTACGCCGGCTGGGTCGGCTCGCCCCGGAACGCGCCCCGGGACGAGACGTTGACGATCCGGCCGCCCCGGTCCCGCAGGTGCCGGGCGGCGCACCAGATGGTGTTGGCCGCGCCGAGCAGGTTGACGTCGAGGGTCCGGCGCCACTGCTGCTGCCACTGCTCGTAGGAGGACTCGAAGACCGGGTGCCCGGCGTCCGCACCTCCGAAGACCCCGGCGTTGTTCACCAGTACGTCGAGTCCGCCGAGCCGTTCGGCCGCGTCGTCGACCATCACGCGTACCTCGTCCGGGTCGGCGAGATCGGCCTGGACCACCACGTGCCCCTCGCCGGGCAGGGCGGCGACGAGTTGCTCGGCCAGCGGGGCCGAGTCGCGGTGGTGCACGGCCACCCGATCGCCGTCGGCGGCGAACGCCGTCGCCACCGCTCGCCCGATTCCCCGGGACGCCCCCGTCACCAGCACCGCTCGTCCAGTCATCCGATCATGATGCCGGTCGCCGTCCGGGTCTGCGTGGCCGGGCCGGCCGGCACGCGGCCCGGGACGCGGTCGGCCACCACGAGGTACGGCCCGGCCGGACCGCGCCGGGGATCGGGAGCCCCTACGATTCCGGTGATGGAAACCGAATGCCTGTTCTGCCGGATCGTCGCCGGCGAGATTCCGGCCACCGTCGTCCGGGAGACCGACACCACGCTCGCGTTCCGGGACATCAACCCGAAGGCGCCGGTGCACGTGCTGGTGATCCCGAAGGAGCACTACGCCGACGTGGTGACCTTGACCGAGGCCGATCCCGGGCTGGCCGGCGACGTACTCGGCACCGCGGCGGTGGTGGCCGAGACCGAGGGACTGGCCGCTGACGGCTTCCGGCTGATCTTCAACACCGGCCCGTACGGCGGGCAGGAGGTCTTCCACGCCCACGCCCACGTGCTCGGCGGTGAGCCGCTGGGGCCGATGCTGGCCCGCTGAGCGGCCCGCAGCGCGGTACGCGCCGGTCGACGCGCATCCCCTCGCCCCCGTTCGACGGCTCGGGCCGTACACCGGGCGGCAGCCGGGCCCAGGTCGGTGGGCCGCGGCGCAGGCCGGCGGGCGTAAGATCCGTGATCTTGGCGAGGGGACCGTGGGCGAGGGGGGATCATGACCGGGGGAAACCGGCAGTTCGAGCGGCTGGTCCGGCAGGCGCAGGCCGAGTCCCGGATTCCGGCGGTCTCGGCCGCGCTGCACCGGGCCGACCGGCCGATGCAGACCTGCACGGTCGGCACCACCGGCAACGACGCCGCGTTGGGTCCGGGCACGGCGTTCCGGATCGGCTCGGTGACGAAGACCTTCACCGCCGTACTCGTCTTGCAGTGCCGGGACGACGGACTGCTCGACCTGGACGACCCGATCGGGGCGCACCTCGACGTACCGGCACACGGCGAGCTGACCGTACGCCGGCTGCTGTCGCACACCTCCGGGGTGCAGCGCGAGCCGGACGGCGACGTGTGGGACACCCTGCACACCCCGGAACTCGACGAGTTCCTCGCCGACCTGGCCCGGGCCGAACGGGTACTGCCGCCGGCCCGCCGGTTCCACTACTCCAACCTCGGCGCCGCGCTGCTCGGCCAGGCGGTCGCCCGGCTGCGCGGCGGCACCTGGGCGGAGGTGCTCGCCGACCGGGTACTCGGCCCGCTCGGGCTGGCCGACACCGTCCCGCACCCGCCGGCGGGGGCGGCGGCCGGCGTCCGGGTCGACGCCGTCTCCGCCCCCGCCCGGCCGGCGCCGCCC
>NZ_JAWQRR010000037.1:0-168351 GCF_033446045.1 Plantactinospora sp. KLBMP9567
GGGGCGGGGGGGGGGGGGGGCGGGGGGCGGGGGGGGGGGGCCGGGGGGGGGCCCCCCCCCCGGCCCCCCCCCCGCGGGGGGGGCCCGCGACCGGCTTCCTGGTCGACGCCTACTCCGACCACGCCCGGCCGGAGCCGAACACCGACCTGGGCGCGGTCGGGCCGGCGGCCCAGCTCTGGAGCACCGCACCCGACATGGCCCGCTGGGCGGCGTTCCTGGCCGACCCGGCGGCGCTGGACCCGGCCGGCGCGGTGCTCCGGCCGGGCACCCTGGACGAGATGCGCTGGCCGTTGACGGTGACCGACGAGTCGCTCTGGACCGCCGGGTTCGGGCTGGGTCTGATCCTGCTGCCCCAGCGGGACGCCTCGGGAGCCGCCGAGCGGATCGTGCACGTCGGCCACGACGGTGCCATGCCCGGCTTCCTGGCCAGCGTCTACGGCCGGCGGGGCGGTCCCGGCACCCCCGGGGCGATGGGCTGCGCGGTGCTCGGCTCCTCCGGCACCGGCGTCGCGGTGAACGAGCTGGCGCACCAGATCCTGGCCGCCTCGGCGCAGGACGATCCCGCCGACATCGCGCCGTGGACCCCGGGCGAGCCGGCTCCGGAGCCCTACCGCGGGCTGCTCGGTCGCTGGTGGGGCGAGGGTTTCGAGTACGTCTTCTCGTGGCGGGACGGCGCCCTGCGGGCCCAGGGCGCGGCGGACCCGGCAGGCAGGCCACCGGCGATCTTCGCCCCGTTGCCGGACCGGCCGGACGTGCTGCGTACGGTCTCCGGGCGGGAGGTCGGCGAGCTGCTCCGGCTGACCCGGGACGACCGGGGCGAGGTGGTCAGGATGCACTGGGCCACCTACCGTTTCACCCGGCGCCAGGAGACATTCGACCGCTTCGACTTCCGGGCGAGCTGACGGTCCCGCCCGCTTACCGGGCTCGCCGCATCCACCCGTCCGGCACGGTCCCGGTCGTCGCGTTCCGAGGGACGCCCCCGGAAGGCAGCCGGTCGGCGACCTGTACTCCCGGGAGGCGTCACGGCCGTCCGGTTACGCACAGGATGTCCAGGTCGGCGGCTGACCGGCCCCTGCCGGCGAGGACGCCGCGGGTCGGTCCGACGCGGCGGGGTCGGGTCGGCGGGACGCGGGCGCGGAGCGATTGCGGGACGACCTGCCCAGGTCGGCGGAGAGCGGCGGAAATGGGCAGCGTGCCGTCGGCGTTGAACGGATACGATGACTCCAACGTCCGCACGTCGCGCGACCAGCCGGGAAGCTCCCGGTGGCACCGCGGCACCGAGATCGGAAGCAGGTGGCACAGGGCCTCGGGCCCGACCCATGACCGGTACCCCATCCCCGGGGCAGGCCCGGGTGCAGACCAGGATCACGGTTCCTGACCCCAAGATCATGGTTAACCTGCTCGGCGCGGGCGACGAGATCCTGCGACTGATCGAGCGGTCGATCCCCAGTGACGTGCACGTCCGGGGAAACGAGATCACCCTCACCGGTGCCCCTGCCGACAACGCCTTCGCTGAACGGCTCTTCACCGAGCTGCTCGAGTTGATCGAGAAGGGCGAGACACTGACCACCGACGCCGTGCGGCGTACCCTCGGCATGATCGAGCAGGGCGGCACCGAGCGCCCCGCCGAGGTGCTGACGCTCAACATCCTGTCCCGGCGCGGCCGGACCATCCGGCCCAAGACGCTGGGCCAGAAGCGGTACGTCGACGCGATCGACGGGAAGACCATCGTCTTCGGGATCGGCCCGGCCGGTACCGGCAAGACCTACCTCGCGATGGCCAAGGCCGTGCAGGCGCTCCAGGCCAAGCAGGTGAACCGAATCATCCTGACCCGGCCGGCGGTCGAGGCCGGCGAGCGGCTCGGCTTCCTGCCCGGCACCCTGCACGAGAAGATCGACCCCTACCTGCGGCCGCTCTACGACGCGCTGCACGACATGCTCGACCCGGATTCCATCCCGAAGCTGATGGCCGCCGGGACGATCGAGGTCGCGCCGCTGGCATACATGAGGGGTCGGACGCTCAACGACGCGTTCATCATCCTGGACGAGGCGCAGAACACCACGCCCGAGCAGATGAAGATGTTCCTCACCCGGCTGGGCTTCGGTTCCAAGATCGTGGTGACCGGTGACGTGACCCAGGTCGACCTGCCCGGCGGGACGACCAGCGGCCTGCGCGCCGTGCGGGACATCCTGGAGGGCGTGGAGGACGTGCACTTCTCCCAACTCTCCAGCTCCGACGTCGTGCGGCACCGGCTGGTCAGTGACATCGTGGACGCGTACGCCCGCTGGGACGCCGAGCGGGAGTCCCAGCAGCAGGGCCAGGGCGTGCACGCCGTACCGGGGCGGACCGCGCACGGCGGCCGGGCCGGCCGGCGCCGCTAGTCCGTCCGACAGTGCAGTCACCACAGCTTTCCACAGTCCATCAGGGGAACCAGTTGTCCATCGAGATCGCCAACGAGTCGGGGAGCGCCGTCGACACCGACGCCGTGCTCGCCGTGGCCCGGCACGCCCTCGACGAGATGGGAGTGAACTCCCTCGCCGAGCTGTCGGTGCTGCTCGTCGACGTCGACTACATGACCGAGCTGAACCACCGCTGGATGGGTGGCGACGGCCCGACCGACGTACTCGCCTTCCCGATGGACGAGGGCAGCGTCGACCACGGGCCCGGCGAGGTCAACGGCGGTGAGCCGGCACTCCTCGGCGACATCGTGCTCTGCCCGGAGGTCGCCGCCAAGCAGGCCGCCACGGCCGGGCACTCGGCCGCCGACGAGCTGCACCTGCTGACCGTGCACGGCGTACTGCACCTGCTCGGCTACGACCACGCCGAACCGGAGGAGGAACGGGAGATGTTCGCGCTACAGGCGCGGCTCCTGGATAGCTGGCGCGCGACCCGGACCCAGTGATGCCTGACCATTTAGCCGCGCTGCCCGCGTCGCTGGCGTCGTCCGCCAGTACCCCGGGCGGCCTGCCCGATCTCCAGTTGCTGTTCTTCGCCGCCGGTCTGGTGGTGCTCGCCGGGATCTTCGCGATGGCCGACGCCGCGCTCGGTGCTGTCTCCCCGGCCCAGGCCGGCGAGCTGGCCCGGGACGGCGTACGCGGCGCGCGTACCCTCCAGGTCGTCGCCGCCGACGCGGTCCGGCACATCAACCTGCTGCTGTTGCTGCGGCTGCTCTGTGAACTGACCGCGACCGTCCTGGTCGCGCTGGTCGCGGTGGACACCTTCGGCGCCGGCTGGACCGCCGCCCTGGTCACCGCGGGCGCGATGACCGTGGTCAGCTTCGTGGTGGTCGGCGTGGCGCCGCGCACCATCGGCCGGCAGCACGCCTACACCGTCGGCCGGGTCACCGCGCCGCTGGTCCGCTGGCTGGGCCGGGTGCTGAACCCGCTCGCCTCGCTGCTGATCCTGATCGGCAACGCGGTGACCCCGGGGCGCGGCTTCCGGGAGGGCCCGTTCGCCACCCAGGTCGAGCTGCGCGAGCTGGTCGACCTGGCCGAGCAGCGCGGCGTCGTGGAGCACGGCGAACGGCAGATGATCCACTCCGTCTTCGCGCTCGGGGACACCATCGTCCGCGAGGTGATGGTGCCGCGTACCGAGATGGTCTGGATCGAGGCGCACAAGAAGCTGCCGCAGGCGCTGGTGCTCTTCCTCCGCTCCGGCTTCTCCCGGATCCCGGTGATCGGGGACAGCGTGGACGACGTGCTCGGGGTGCTCTATCTCAAGGACGTGATCCGGCAGACCCAGGGCGACGACCCCGCCGCCGCCGGGCGGCCGGTCGCCGAGGTGATGCGCACCGCCACCTTCGTGCCCGAGTCGAAGCCGGTCGACGACCTGCTCTCCGAGATGCAGGCGGCCCGCACCCACATGGTGATCGTCGTCGACGAGTACGGCGGCACCGGCGGGCTGGTCACCATCGAGGACATCCTGGAGGAGATCGTCGGCGAGATCACCGACGAGTACGACGTCGAGCGCCCGCCGGTCGAGCGCCTCGACGACGGCCAGGTGCGGGTCACCGCCCGGCTGCCGGTGGAAGACCTCGGCGAGCTGTTCGACGTCGAGCTGCCGACCGACGAGGTGGAGACGGTGGGCGGACTGCTCGCCCAGGCCCTCGGCCGGGTGCCGCTGCCCGGCGCCTCGGCCGACGTGGGCGGGCTGCGGCTGATCGCCGAGGGCACCACCGGCCGGCGCAACCACATCGACTCCGTACTGGTCCGCCGGCTCACCGCGGCCGACGAGCCGGAGCAGATCGTTACCGACCCCGAGGTCCGGGGCGCACAGAGCACCCGGGAGCAGCACTCCCGGGCCGAGGAGAGGCAACCCGCCGATGCCTGACCCGTCCGCCGTGCCGACCGCCCCGATCGGCGGGCACACCCCGTCGGTGACGGTCGAGCTGACCGCCGAGGACACCAAGCTGGTGGTCCTGGCCCGGGGTGCCCGGGGCCGGGCCGGTGCGGTGGAGGGCGCGGCAGTACGCGACCAGGACGGCCGGACGTATGCCGCCGCCAGCGTCTCACTGCCGTCGCTGACCATCACCGCGTTGCAGCTCGCGGTCGCCTCGGCGGTCGCCGCCGGGGCCACCCGGCTGGAGGCAGGTGCGGTGGTGACCGAGGCGTCGACGCTGGACGGCGCCGGGCACGCCGCCGTCCGCGACCTCGCCGCCGACGCGCCGATCCACGTCGCCGCCCCGGACGGCACCCTGCTCGGCACGGTGCTGGAGTGACCGCAGCAGACTCCGGCCACCGCTCGACCCGGCAGCAGCGGTCGACCGGCCAGCGGTCGTCGCCCCGCGAGCCGGCCGGTTACCGGGCCGGGTTCGCCTGCTTCGTCGGGCGGCCGAACGCCGGCAAGTCGACGCTGACCAACGCGATCGTCGGGCAGAAGATCGCGATCACCTCCAACAAGCCGCAGACCACCCGGCACGTGATCCGGGCCGTACTGCACCGGCCCGACTCGCAGCTGGTCCTGGTCGACACCCCGGGCCTGCACCGGCCGCGTACCCTGCTCGGCGAGCGCCTCAACGACCTGGTCCGGCAGACCTGGAGCGAGGTCGACGTGATCGGCCTCTGCATCCCGGCGGACGAGCCGATCGGCCGGGGCGACCGGTTCATCACCGGCGAGCTGGCCGAGCTGAAGGCCACGGTGCTGGCGGTGGTGACCAAGACCGACCTGGTGGACCGGAGGCGGCTGGCCGAGCAGTTGCTCGCGGTCAGCGAGCTGGGCGACTTCGCCGAGGTGGTACCGGTCAGCGCGGTCTCCGGCCACCAGGTGGAGACCCTGGTCGACGTGATGACCGGCTATCTGCCGTCGTCACCGCAGCTCTACCCCGACGACATGCTCACCGACGAGCCGGAGCAGATCCTGGTCGCCGAGCTGATCCGGGAGGCGGCCCTGGAGGGGGTCCGGGACGAGCTGCCGCACTCGATCGCGGTGGTGGTCGAGGAGATGATCCCCGAGGACCGGCTGATGAAGATCTACGCCGACGTCTACGTGGAACGCTCCAGCCAGAAGGCGATCGTGATCGGGGCCCGCGCCAGCCGGCTCAAGGATGTCGGCATACGGGCCCGGCAGCAGATCGAGGAGTTGCTTGGCACCCGGGTCTATCTCGACCTGCACGTCCGGGTCGCCAAGGACTGGCAGCGGGATCCGAAGCAGCTCCGCAAGCTCGGCTTCTGAGCCCGAAGCCGCTCGATCGGCCCGGAGATGCTGAGCGTCGATCGGCCGGGAGGAGGGGAGCGCGGATGCCGGCACGGCTACTGGTCACCGGGTCGGCCGGGCGGGTCGGGCGGCTGCTCCGGCCCCGGCTGGCAGGCCCGGAGCGGATCCTGCGGCTGCTCGACGTCGCCGACCAGCCCCTGGCGGCGCCCGGCGAACCGGTGGAGATCGTCCGCGCCGACCTGCACGACCCGGTGGCGCTGGCGGCGGCCTGTTCCGGGGTCGACGCCGTACTGCACCTGGCCGCGATCCCCGGCGAGGACACCTTCGCCGAACTGCTCCGGGTGAACGTGGCGGGCACCATGAGCGTCCTGGAGGCGGTCCGCACGGCGGGGGTACCCCGGGTGGTACTGGCCTCGTCGATCCACGCGGCCGGCTGGTACCGCCGGGCCGGCAGCAGCCCGGAGCCGGCCGGCGTACCGGCACCGACCGGGCCGGACGGGATGCCGGCGGCGGTGCCGCCCCGCCCGGACACCTACTACGGCTGGTCCAAGGCGGCCGTCGAGTCGCTCGGCAGCCTCTACGCGGACCGGTTCGGCATCACCGTCTTCGCGCTGCGGCTCGGCGCCTGCTTCCCCGAACCGCCCGGGATGAGCGGGCTGGAGAACTGGATCTCCCCGGACGACTGCGCCCGGCTGGTCGACGCCTGCCTGCGGGCGGACGCCACCGGCTTTCGGCTGCTCTGGGGGATCAGCCGGAACAGTCGCCGCTGGTGGTCGCTGGCCGAGGGGCGGGAGATCGGGTACGAGCCCGAAGACGACGCCGAACACTACGCCGACCGGGCACGCCCGCTCGACGGCGAAGCCGCCACCGCCGGTCTGGTCGGCGCCCAGTTCTGCGGCTACCCGCTGGGCGAACGGCGCTGAGGTCTGGCGGGGGCCGGTCGGCGAGCGAAATCGGTGTCTGTCGAAGCGCCGGACTGGGTAAGGTGCGGATCCATGGGGAAAATCCTCTCGGTCAACCTGGCCGTGCCCGAGCCGAACAGCGCCAAGGCGGTCGGGACCACCGGCATCAACAAGCGGCCGGTGGACGGGCCCGTGCTGGTCCGGGCGCCCGGACCGAAGACCGTCGGACTGGGCAGTGGCCTGGTCGGTGACCAGATCTTCGACGTGGCGCACCACGGCGGCGACGACCAGGCGGTGTACGCGTACGCCCGGGAGGACTACGACTGGTGGGAGGCGGAGCTGGGGCGTCCGCTGCCCGGTGGACTCTTCGGGGAGAACCTCACCACGGTCGGGCTCGACGTGAACGGGGCGGTTCTCGGCGAGCAGTGGCGGATCGGCGCGGAGCTGGTGCTGCAGACCACCTTCGGCCGGATCCCGTGCGCCACCTTCCAGCTCAAGATGGGGGTGCCGCAGTGGCTGAAGCAGTTCACCCGGGCGGCCCGGCCGGGGGCGTACCTCCGGGTGGTGCGGCCGGGTCAGGTGCGGGCCGGTGACGAGGTGACGGTGCTGCACCGGCCGGAGCACGGGGTGACCGTCGCCGAGGGGTTCCGGGCCTGGATGTCCGAACCGGAACTGCTGCCCCGGCTGCTGGCCGTCGAGGAGGCGCCGGAGGGGCTCCGGGAGCAGGTACGCCGGAGGTTGGGCGTTTGATCCGGTAGCCGTACCCGGGTGTGGTCCGGGCTATTCGCCGCCAATTTCCGGAAGGTTCATCTCACCACCTTCCCGGAATCCGTTGCAATGGCGGAGATGCGGGGTAGGAAGGCACCTGCCCCCTGCCCCGCCGACCAAGTCAGGCTGATGCGAAACCGGTACTACGACCTACTGCGCTGTCTTGCCATCGTCCGTGTCGTCGTCTACCACGTCACCGGTTGGGCCTTCCTCACCCTGGCGTTCCCGGCCATGTCGGTGATGTTCGCGCTGGCCGGGGCGTTGATGGCCAACTCCCTCGACCGCTGGGGCACGGCCGCCGTCGGCCGTCGGCTGCGCCGACTCCTGCCCTCGCTCTGGGTGGTGGCGCTGCTCTTCGTACCCGCCATGCTGCTCACCGGACTGGCGCCGTCCTGGCGGCTGGTGTTCTGGCTGCTGCCGTTGGCCGATCCGCCGGCCAACTCCTGGGGCGCGTTGGTGCTGAGCGTGGTCTGGTATCTGCGCGACTACCTCTGGTTCGTTCTCGTCTCGCCGCTGGCCCGCTGGCTGTTCCGGCGCTGGCCGGTGCCGACGCTGCTCGCGCCGTACCTGCTGCTCGGGGTCGTCGAGTTCGGCTACCCGGACGCGCCGGGAGTGCTCCGCGACTTCGGGCTCTACTACGGGGCCTGGCTGCTCGGTTTCGCCCAACACGACGGGCTGCTGCGGCGGATCCCCCGCCGGCTGCTGGTGGCGGTCGCGGTACCGGTCGGCGCGGCCGGACTCGGCTGGATTCTCACCCACCAGGGGGCACGCGGCTACGACCTGAACGACGTACCGCTGGGCAACGCGCTCTGGTCCGTCGCCTTCGTGCTGCTGGTCTTCGGGCTGGCGCCCTCGGCCGTCGCCTGGGTCGACCGCTGGGCGCCGCTCGACCGGGCGGTGACCGTGCTGAACAGCCGGGCGCTGACCGTCTATCTCTGGCACATGCCCTTCGTGATCGCCCTCAACGAACTGCTCTCCGGGCTGGGGCTGGCCCATTCCTCCGCGCTGGGCCTGGCGGCCCGGCTGGCCGCCGTCGCCGTGCTGGTGGCGGTCGCGGTCGCGCTCTTCGGCTGGGTCGAGGACCTGGCTGCCCGGCGCCCGCCGCGCCTGCTGCCCGGCGGTACCGCCCGGGCGCCGGCCGGGGTTGCCGCGCCCCCCGCCGGACCGCCGGCCGGCGTCGCCGCACCGCCGGTTCCGGGAGATCCCGCGCGGAGTACGTCGGCCGGCGAGCCCGCCGGGCTCAGCTCGATCGGACGGTGATGGTGCCGCTGCCGGTCTGCATGTCGAGTACGGACGTGGCGGCCGGGTCGTTCGGCACCTGTACGTCGGTGTCGCCCGAGTCGGCGTGCGCCGCCACCCGGTAGCCGCCGGCCGGGACGGTCAGGTCGATCGAGCCGCTCGACGCGCTGGCCTGGACCGAGGTGGCGGCGGCAAGGGTCAGCGAGATGTCGCCGGAACCCGTCTGCGCGGTCACCTTCCCGGCGCCCAGCGAGCGTCCCTCGATCGACCCCGAGCCGGCCCGCGCCGAGACGGTGCCGGGCACCCGGTTGAGGGTGACGTCCCCGGAACCGGTCTCGACGCGTACCGAGCCGCTGGCGTCGGTCACCGAGATGTCGCCGGAGCCGACCTTGAGGTCCACCTCGGTCAGCGCGGTCAGGGTGACGTTTCCGGAGCCGTTCTCGCCGCGCAGTGCGACGCCGGCCGGGGCGAGGACGTCGTACGACACCCCGCAGTGCCGGCCGCAGTCGGTGTCCAGGATGAGCTTCGTGCCCTCGATCCGGTAGGTGGCGTCGTTCGGTTCGGGGCCGCGGTACTGCACCACCCGTTCGATCCGGACGTTCTGCACGGCTCCGGTGCGTACCACCACGTCTCCGGCGCCCGGGGATATCTCGATCTCGGTGATCTTCACGTCCTCGGTGCGGTCGTAGGTGAGGCGCTGTTCGGCGAGGCCGTCGCAGCCGGCCAGGGCGATCAGGGCGACCAGGGCGAGCCCACCGGTCAGGGCGGTGGTCCGGGAAACGAGCATGGCCGAAGGCTATGGCCGCGGCGGCCCGCCGGACATCCGGGTCCGCCACCGACCCACCCCGATGCCGACCCTGAGAACGGTCTCAGGGTCGCCGATCGGGAAACCCGGTCGCCCGGACCTGGACGGCCCCGGACCGGGCGCCCGGCCGGATGCGCCGGCAGGCAACAATGGGCGGGTGCCCGGGTACCGCCGACAGCTCTACCGCGACGACGCGGTGGTGTTGCGCGTGCAGAAACTCGGCGAGTCCGACCGGATCATCACCCTGCTGACCCGCCGGCACGGTCGGCTGCGGGCGGTCGCCCGGGGGGTACGCCGGACCACCTCGCGGTTCGGTGCCCGGCTGGAGCCGTTCGGCCACGTCGACCTCCAGATCGCCGGCGACCCGAAGGGGGAGCAGGGCAGCTCGCTGCACTCGATCAGCCAGGTGGAGGGGATCCAGCTCTACGGCAAGGCGTTCGTCGCCGACTATCCCCGCTACACGGCGGCGAGTGCGATCGCCGAGACGGCGGAGCGGCTCACCCCGGTCGAGCGGGAGCCGTCGCTGCGGCTGTTCCAGCTCACCCTGGGCGGGCTGCGTGCGCTCGCCGACGGGGAGCACGCCAGCACCCTGGTGCTGGACGCCTACCTGCTGCGCGGGATGGGGCTGGCCGGCTGGGCACCGGCGCTGGTCGCCTGCGCCGTCTGCGGTACGCCGGGCCGGCACGGCGCGTTCTCCGTACCCGCCGGGGGGTGTGTCTGCCCGGACTGCCGACCGCCCGGCGCCGCCCACCCGGCGCCGGCCACCCTCGACCTGATGGCCGCGCTCGTCTCCGGGGACTGGCCGACGGCGGACGCCGCCTCCTCGCCGCACCGCCGGGAGTGCAGCGGGCTGGTGGCGGCGCACCTGCAATGGCATCTGGAGCGGGGGTTACGCTCGTTGCCGCTGGTCGACAGGGGCTCGACCGGTGAGCGTACGGAACGGGCGCGACACGTCCCGCGCCCCGACCCGGCGGACGTAGCGAAGGAAGCACAGTGATCCGAGCGATGACCAACCGAGCCCGTCGGAAGCCGGTGCCACCGACCCCGCATCCGTCCGGGGCGCGGCCCCCGGCGTTGCCGGTGGAGGCGCTGCCCAAGCACGTGGCGGTGGTGATGGACGGCAACGGGCGGTGGGCCAAGCAGCGTGGACTGCCCCGGACCAAGGGGCACGAGCAGGGTGAGTACTCCCTCTTCGACACCATCGAGGGGGCGATCGAGCTGGGCGTTCCCTATCTCTCGGCGTACGCCTTCTCGACGGAGAACTGGCGCCGCTCCCCGGACGAGGTGCGCTTCCTGATGGGCTTCAACCGGGAGGTCATCCGGCGCCGCCGGGACCAGTTGGTGGACCTCGGTGTCCGGGTGGTCTGGTCCGGGCGGGCCGGTCGGCTCTGGAAGAGCGTGATCTCGGAGTT
Source organism: Plantactinospora sp. KLBMP9567 (assembly GCF_033446045.1). Classification (NCBI taxonomy): domain Bacteria; kingdom Bacillati; phylum Actinomycetota; class Actinomycetes; order Micromonosporales; family Micromonosporaceae; genus Plantactinospora; species Plantactinospora sp. KLBMP9567. Next base: position 10,779 of record NZ_JAWQRR010000037.1, read on the forward strand.
GCAGACGGCCGAGGAGATGTCCCGGGGCAATTCGACGCTGACCCTCCAGTTCTGCGTCAACTACGGCGGGCAGGCCGAGATCGCCGATGCCGCCGCCGCGATCGCCCGGGACGTCGCGGCCGGCAAGGTCCACCCGGACAAGGTCAACGAGAAGATGATCTCGCGGTACCTCTACCACCCCGAGGTGCCGCCGGTCGACATGTTCCTCCGCCCCTCCGGCGAACAGCGCATCTCCAACTTCCTGCTCTGGCAGAGCGCGTACGCCGAACTGGTCTACCTGGACACCCTCTGGCCGGACTTCGACCGCCGCCATCTCTGGTACGCCTGCGAGCTGTACGCCCAGCGGGACCGCCGGTTCGGCGGCGCCCTGCCCAACCCGGTCGCACCCGGGCCGGCGCACGGCTGACCGCCGGCCCGGTGGACCCGGCTTGACTTCGACCCGGAAAACGGGTGCGCCCGGGGCACGGTCCGGGTTATGGTCCAGGGCATGCGGTACTGACGCCCCATCATCCGAGCCCACCCGCCCGCCTGTTCCGCGCGGCGCGGGCGTGAGCGCTCCGGGCGTCCGTACCGTTCCGCCTTCTCCGGCGACCAGTCACCTCTCGGTGACACCTCCGCGAACGGACTCCCGGGATCCCCGTCCCGCGCGCCGCTGCCGCCGTGCAAGCGGAGCGGCCGACCAGGAGGAGAGAACACCGTATGCCTGCCAAACGAAAGTCCAGGAAGACCACCGGCTCCACCGGATCCGGCTCCCCGGCCCGGTCCGGCCGGCCGAAGGACGAGTCGACTGAACTCGGTACCCCGATCGTGCTGCCGGATGACGACACCTCGGCGCCCCAGCGACCGGCGGCTCCGAAGGCCGGTCCGATCGTCCGCAACGGCGGCGGTCCGGGCGGGGTCGGACACGGTCGGGGCGCCGCGTCGTCCCGCCGGTACGCCTTCCGGCGTAGCTGAGCCGGCCCGCGGGTCGACCGCTCCCGGGCCACCGTACGCGTGGGGTCGGCGCCTGCCGACCCCACGCGTGCCCGCCATCCGGTGGCTCCGGCTGGTGGCCGGGGATCGCGTCCGGCATCTCCGGGCGCTCTTCCCGGCCGCCCGGCTGCTGCGCCTGCCGGGTGGCGGGTGGCCGGCGGTTACCGGTGGTCCGCGCAGCAGGGAGTCGGGTCGGGCACCTCGAAGGGCCCGATCCGGTTGCCCGCGACCGGCGTGGTGACCAGGGTCAGCCGCCCGTCCAACCACTGTGGACGGACAAAGTCCCGGGTCTCGACCGGAGTGTCCGGGTCCGGCGCCCCGGCACCGAGCACGGTCACCCGTTCGATGGCGCTCACCTCGATCAGCTCGGCGACCGTGAGGGTGCCGACCAGCAGCTCGACACCGGGATAGCGCACCGCCCGGCCGGACCGCCGGGCGAGGTGCCCGGCGGCGCCGTGCCCGGCCGCCTCCCGCAGCTCCGGCGCGGTGACCGGCAGCTCCGGCAGCGCCGCACCGGGCAACCGCACACTGATCGTGACGTGCGGGTACGGCGTGGCCGTCAGGTGCGTGCAGGCGACCAGGTCGGGCCGGCCGAGCGGCTGCACGTACTCGCGCAGCCAGTGTTCGGCCTCCCGGTCGGTCCGGTGCCCCAGGCTGAGTCCGAGCACCGGGCCGGACCCCGCGTCGGAGCCGGCCCGGGTGACACCGGGGTGCCGGCCGGTCAACTCGGCAGCACCCAGATCGGGTTGGCGTAGAACCACAGGTCCTGCCACGGGTCGGCGGCCCCGACCACGTCGATCGCCGGTCCGTGCGGGTCCACGGCGGCACCCATCAGGCCGGGCGCGCTGCGCCTGCCGTCGGTGCCGCGCAGCCGGACGTAGAACGGCTCGTCGACCCGGCCGAACGAGTAGCTGAACGAGACCCGTCCGGTGCCCTTGCCGACCTCGTACGACTTCACCACCTTGGCGGTCGGGGCGGTGAACGCGTCGCGGTCGCGGACCGGGCCGGTGACCCGACCCGTGATCACGTCGACCCGGGCCAGTACCGGCACGAACTGCGACCAGTTGGGCGTGTTCGCCAGGTCGATTTCGATGGTCAGCTCGACCGGGGTTCCGCGCCGGACCCGAAGCGTTCCGCCGAGCGGGGTGCCGGAGTCCTTCCGGCGGTCCCCGGCCACCCGGGCGCGTACGTCGAGACCGCTGATCAGGCCGCCGTGGTCCACCCACACCCGGCCGGAGCGCAGCCCGTCCATCACCGCGCGGTAGCTGAACGAGGTCGCACCGACATGCGTCCGGCTGTACTGACCCGGCCAGTAGTCACCGGCCTCGGTCAGCAGCGGCCCGTACACCGGGTCCGGGTAGCGGCCGTCGGCGTCGAAGTTCCCGCCCGGCCCGCGCTGCGAGGTGTCCAGGTAGTTGACGTGCGAGTCGGAGTTGGCGCTGATCCACCACGGCTTGCCCTCGGCGAGCAGGCTGTCCCAGAGCCCGCCGACGGTGGCGGTCATCCAGTCGAAGCCGCCCCAGGTGCGGTAGCTCTCCAGCGGGTAGCCGGGGAACGACGCGGCGGACGGGTTGTTGTCGTAGTAGCCCCGGGCCCGGCCGGCGGTCAACCTCGGCAGGCCGGCGGCCTGGTGCCCGGGCGCACCCTCCATCCCGATCGCCACGGTGGGATCGGCGTCGCGCCAGCCCCGCACCTCGTGCGGCGAGTCGATGCCGCGCCGGGCCGGGTGGTTGGCGAGGAAGAGCGCACCCTCGACCCGGCGGCGCCGGACCGCCTCGCCGAGGAACTTGATGCCGGCGATCGCCAGCGCCTCGTTCGCCGGGGTGGGGTCGCCCGCGCCCTTCACGCTGCCGTCGAAGGCGTTCTCGAACTCCTTCAGCACCGCCACCTCGTTGCGCCCCGGCGCGACGAAGACGGTGGCGTGCTCGGCGGCCGGGATGTTCCACTCCAGGCCCTGGTAGATCAGCAGGTCCTTGAGCCGGCTCCGGGCGGCGACGATGTCCGGGTTGACCTTCTCCACGCCGATCTTCGCGTGTGCCACGCTGCCGTGGTCGGTGACGACCATCCAGTCCAGCCCGTACGCCCGGGCGTGCCGGGCCTGGTCGATCACCCGGTACTGGGCGTCCGAGCTGTACTGGGTGTGGATGTGGTGGTCACCGGCGAGCCACTGGAAGCCGCCCTGCCGGTCCCGGTCCCGGTCGTCGCCGTGGCCGCCGTGGTCGCTGTGGTCGCCGTCCGAGCCGTGCGCGTGGGCCAGTTCGGGGGTGGCCAGTACGGTCGCGGCGGCACCGGCGCCGAGCAGGCCCGCGTTGCGCAGGAAACCCCGCCGGGAGCGGTCGGCGGGCGACAGTTCCTCGTCCGGTACGCCCAGGTTGACGGCGGCGGGCAGTTCACCGCCGGTGCCGTGGTCGTGACCGTGGTGCTGCTCGTCGTGGTGGTGCGGGTGGCCGTGGCCCATGAGCTCGCTCTCTCTTCTCGAGTCAGTGCAGGTGGCCTAATCTCGCCCGGCTCGGGAAACAACAGATGACCTGTTCAGGGCACCTGTGCAAACATGCTGACGCGGACATGGGTCGACCGGTGGACCGGATCGACCGGCGGGGTCACTCCCGACCGGCCTGCCGATGGAGCTGGTCCGATGTGATACTTACTCGACTTCCGGCAACGGGGGTGGCTGGTCCGCGGGGCGGTGGAGGGTCGGGATGACGGGCGAGGCTGCCGGGGTGCGACCGCTCCGGCCCACCGATCCACGCCAACTCGGCCCCTGTGAGCTGGTCGGTCGGCTGGGCGAGGGCGGCATGGGCACCGTCTACCTGGCGCGGCTGGCCGGCGGGCGTACGGTCGCGGTCAAGGTGATCCGGCCGGACCTGGCGTACGACGCCGAGTTCCGGCGCCGCTTCCGGGGCGAGGTGAGGCGGGCCCGCCAGGTGCCACCGTTCTGCACCGCCGAGGTGCTCGACGCCGATCCCGACCACGATCCGCCCTACCTGGTCGTCGAGTACGTCGACGGCCCCAGCCTCTCCACCGTGGTCGCCGATCGCGGCCCGCTCACCCCGGGCAACCTCTACGGGCTGGCGATCGGGATGGCGACCGCGCTGACCGCCATCCACGGCGCCGGGGTGATCCACCGCGATCTCAAGCCCAGCAACGTGCTGCTGCCGCCGGGCAGCCCGAAGGTGATCGACTTCGGGATCGCCCGCGCGATGCACGGCACCGCCGCCGGCACCCGGACCGACCAGGTGATCGGCACGGTGGCGTACATGGCGCCGGAACGGTTCGAGTCCGCGACCAAGGGCGTACTCACCCCGGCCGCGGACGTCTTCGCCTGGGGCGCCGTGGTGGCGTACGCCGGCACCGGGCGTACCCCGTTCGCGGCCGAGACGCCGGCCGCCACCGCAGTACGGATCATGACCGAGGAACCCGATCTCGACGGGTTGACCGGACCCCTGCGCGAACTGGTCGAACTGGCGCTGGCCAAGGAGCCGCACCGCCGGCCGGCCATCCGTGACCTGCTGGACCGGCTGCTGGCCGGTGGGCCGGGCCGGAGCGGCCAGGTCGCCGGGACGCTGGTCGGGCAACCTGACCTGCTGGCCGCGGTCGAGCGGGCCCAGGCCGCCACCGACCAGCGCCCGCTGGCCGAGACCGCGCTGGCCGCAGGTCCGGCCGCCGGAACGGTCACCGGCACGACGGCGAGCCCGCCCGGCACGACGGCGGGTCCGTCAGCGATCCCGGACCGGTCCGCCGGCAATCTGGTCGGGCGGGGCTCGCGACCCGTCACCGCCGGCTCGGCCCAGACGGCCGCTGCCCCGCCGGGGGTACCGGCCGGAGCGGTCCGTCCGGCGCTGTCCGACCCGCCGGTGGTGCCCGACACGCCGGCGCTGCCCGGCCCGCCGGGCCGCCGGGGAGGCAGCCGGTGGGGCATCCTCGCCAGCGCGCTGTTCGCGCTGGTCGGACTGCTCGGCGCGGCGGTCACCGTCGGTTACGCCAGCGGGATGTTGCCGCCGGGCGGGGATCGGGGAGCGGCCAGCCAACCGCCACCGGGCCCGCTGGCCAACGCGGGACCGGGCGCCACGATCGGCGGGCCGACCGCGCCTTCCGGTTCCACCCCGACCGGCGCCGGCCCGTCCGCCGGGACGCCTCCGCCCGGCCGGGTGGTGGTGGCCGACCCGCTGACCGGGTCGGGCCGGTGGTTGCCGAGGACGGACGAGCGGCACCGGGTCGGGTGCGAGTTCGACGGCGGACTGGTGGTGTCGAAGCGCAGCGACGGCCCGTACCGGTGCCCGGGGCCGCAGGAGACCTGGACCGACGTACGGGTCGACGTCGACGTGACCCTGGTCGAGCCGAGCAGTTGCGCCGGGATCTGGTTCCGGTTTACCGACGCGCAGGGCGGTTACGTGCTGCGGGTCTGCGCCGACGGGTACCACCTGATGCGGCACGGGTCCGAGACGGCGAGCGAGGCCGGCGACTTCCCGTACCCGCCGGATCGGCGGCCGGACGGCCGGATCCGGGTCGGTGTGGTCGCCGATGGTGCGGACCTACGCTTCTATCAGGACGGCCGGCAGATCGGCACGACCCAGGACACTGCTCCGGTGGCCGGCCGGGTGGTGCTGGGCATCTTCTCCGATCCCGCCGCCGACCAGGGCCCGGAGCTGTCCTACCGGGTCACCTTCGGAAACGTCGAGATCGCCACCCTGGACTGACTCGCACCAGCCGCCCGGCAGAGCGGACCGGCACCGAGCCGTCCGAGCCGTCCGACCGCCGACCGGCTCAGCCGACCAGTGGGCGGAAGGTGCCGAGCACGACGCTGACCGCGAGCGCTCCGCCCGCCAGCGTCGCCGCCCCGACGACCAGGGCGGCGTCGGCACCGGTGAACCGCTGCCGGCGCGCCGACGTGCGCGGCGAGCCCGAGTCGAAGCCCCGGGCGTCCATCGCGGTGGCCAGCCGGGTACCCCGGCGGATCGCCCCGACCAGCAGGGCGAATGCGGTCGAGCCGAACAGCCGCAGCCGGGTCAGCGGATTCCGTCCGGCGTCGATGCCCCGGGCCCGTCGGGCCAGGCTCAACATCCGCCACTCCAGCGCGAGCAGCGGCACCAGCCGGAACGCGGCCAGCGCCCCGATGGCGAACCGGGGCGGTGCCTTGACGTTCTGTACCAGCGCGTCGGTCAGGTCGGTGGGGTCGGTGGTGGCGAAGACCAGTACCCCGGGCAGCGCCACCGCGATCACCCGGAGCGCCATGCCGAGCGCGGTGACCAGTACTCCGCTGGTGACCTCCACCGGCCCGGCCTGCCACAGCAGGCTGCCGGTCCGCTCGGCGGCGAAGAGCACCAGGGTGCAGAGGATGCCCAGCGCGCTGAGTAGCAGTGGCCAGGCCCGCCGGGCCAGTGCCGCGTACCGGAGGCCGAAGAGCGGCACCACGGCGAGCTCGAACCCGATCGCCACCGCCGGGGCCACCGGGTCCACCGTGGCGATCAGCGCGACCGAGACGACCAGCGCGGCGGCGACCTTCGCCACCGGGTTGCGCCGGGCCAGCGGTGCGTCGGGGGCGGCGATCGGCTGGTACGGGATCACCCGGCCCGCCCCGCCGATCCGGTCCCGGCCCGATCCGCCGCTGCTCCGCCAGCCTGGCCCGCCGACCCGGTGCCGCCCGGTCCCGGCGCTTCGCCGCCGAGCCGGATCGTCCGGTCGGCCAGCGCGGCAACGAAGTCGGCGTCGTGGGTGACGGTGACGATGCCGTGCCCGCCGTCCCGCAGCCCGGCGAGCAGGTCGACCAGTTCAAGCCAGGTGCGCCGGTCCTGGCCGAAGGTCGGCTCGTCCAGCACCAGCAGCCGGGGGGCGGTGGCCAGCGCCGTCGCCACGCTCAGCCGCCGTGCCTGGCCACCGGAGAGGGTGTACGGGTTGGCCGCCGCCAGCCGGTCCAGCCGGAGCCGGACCAGCAGCTCCTCCACCACCGACCGGACCACCGCCTCGGACTGGCCGGTCCGGCGCGGCCCGAGCGCCAGCTCCTCGAAGACCGTGCTGCGGACGAACTGATGCTCCGGGTCCTGGAAGACCGAGCCGATCCGGCCGGCCAGCACCGGCGCCCGCCACCGGTGCGGCGCGGTGCCGGCGTGCCGGCCGGCCAGTGCCGGGGAAGCCGACAGCCGGCCGGTGCCGGGCCGGAGCAGCCCGCCGAGCAGCAGCGCCAGGGTGGACTTGCCGGCACCGTTGGGACCGAGCACGGCGAGCGCCTCGCCGGCACGTACCCGCAGGTCGGTGCCTGCCAGCCGGGGCGGCAGGCCGAGCCGGTCGGCGGTGAGCAACAGGTCGCCGGGGCCGGTCGCGGCCTGGCGCGGTGCCGGCGGCGGCCCCGGCACCCAGACCCCGGCGGCGGCCAGCGCCGGGCCGTGCGCCGCGAAGACCTCCGCCGGGCGGCCGTCGGCCCGCACCCCGGCACCCGGTTCGAGTACCACCACCCGGTCGACCAGCGGCAGCGCCTCCGACACCCGGTGCTCGACCAGGATCAGTGTGGTGTCGTCGTCGACCGCCGTCCGGACCGCGTCCCGGACCAGGGTCGCCCCGACCGGATCCAGGTTGGCGGTCGGCTCGTCGAGCAGCAGCAGTCCGGGCCGCAGCGCCAGTACCCCGGCCAGGGCGAGCCGCTGCTGCTCGCCGCCGGAGAGCGCGGCGGTGGACCGGTCCAGCCCGTACGGGAAGCCGACCCGGGCCAGTGCCTCGGTGACCCGGGGCCAGATCTCCTCCGCCGGAACGCCCCGGTTCTCCAGGCCGAACGCCATGTCGTCGCCGGCCCGGGCCATTACGAGTTGGGTCTGCGGGTCCTGGAAGACGATGCCGACCCGCTCCCGGGCCTTGCGCGGGTCGAGCCCGTCGATCTCGACGGTGCCCTCCTGTTCGCCGGAGTCCTCGGCGAGCAGCCCGGCCAGCGCCGCCAGCAGCGTGCTCTTGCCGGCACCGGAGGCGCCGAGCAGGAGTACCCGCTCGCCGTGTCCGATCTGCAGGTCGAGGTCGCGGACCGCCCAGGCCCGGCGGCCGGCGTGCCGCCAGCCGAAGCCGCGCAGCCGTACCTCACTCATGACGGCACTCCGCTGCGCTCCGTGCCGTCATGAGGCTCATCCGCACTGAGCTGGCTGATTCGCTCGCTCCGCTCACTCATGACGGCACCACCGCGCCGCTCACACGGCGGTACGCTCGCGGCCGGCCGGGAACCGGTCCAGCGCTCCGGTCTGGGCCAGTGCCCGGGTGAGCGCCCAGCCGCCGGCACCGGCCAGCACCGCCGAGCTGAGCACGGTGAACAGGAAAACCGGCAGCCGGAACGAGTCGAAGTCGTACTCGGAGTAGTAGCGGATCTGGTCGAAGATCGCGGCGGCGAGCCCGGCCAGCAGACCGGAAGTGACCGCCACCGGCAGCCGGAACGAGCGGTATCCGACGGCGAGGAACGCCGCCTCCGCGCCGACGCCCTGGGCGAGCCCCTGCAGGATCGCGACGGTGCCCCACTGGCTGCCCAGCAACACCGATACGAAGGCGGCGAGGAACTCGCAGTACAGTGCCGCACCCGGCTTGCGGATCACCAGGCCGCCGAGTACCCCGGGCACCAGCCAGATGCCGTAGATGACGGCCTGGGCCGGCGGGAAGAACGTGAACGCGCCCTCGGTGGCGCTCCACACCAGGTTCCAGGCCCAGAAGATGACCCCGAACGCGACCGCGATGACCGAGGCGACAACGATGTCGACGGTGCGCCATCTGGTGGTGGTGGACGGACTCATGAGCGTGCCTCCCAGTCGCGTGGCGAACCAGGCAAGACGCACGCCGCAACCCGGGACGGCCCGGACTGCGGCGCGGCTGGAGACTCGACCGAACTCCCTGCGCTGGCATTACCCAGATCAGGTTCGAGGGTCTGCGGGTGTGTCACCCGCACTCTCAGCGCTGTGCGCTCCCCTGTCGGATGTGCTGTTGTTGCGCAGACGGTACACCGGAAGCCGCTGTGCCGACAGCGGTGGAGCCGGTGGATGTGGTGGTGCCCACGATGTCACGGGATAGGGTGGATGGCCCAGATCAACATCTCGAAGGGACGTTCCGGCGTGACACTCAGCCCCGAGGGCTATCTCGACGTGGTCACCGAGACGATCGGCCGGGTGGCGTACGCCGCCCGGAACGGCGTACGCCGGGCGGCCGACCTGGTCACCGACGCGCTCCGGGCGGGTGGCGTGGTGCAGGCGTTCGGCACCGGCCACTCCGAGGCGCTGGCCATGGAGATCGCCGGCCGGGCCGGCGGACTGGTCCCGACGAACCGGATCGCGCTGCGCGACCTGGTGTTGCGCGGTGGCGAGCCGGTCGACATCCTCGGCCCCACCCTGGAACGGGACCCGACCGTGGCCCGCCGGCTCTACGAGCTGACCCCGATCGACCCCCGGGACGTCTTCGTGATCGCCTCGAACTCCGGGGTGAACGGCACCGTCGTCGAGTTCGCGTCGCTGGTGAAGGAGCACGGCCACGGGCTGATCGCGATCACCTCGCATCAGCACTCGGCCCGGGTTGCGTCCCGGCATCCCTCCGGACGCAAGTTGAGTGATCTCGCCGACGTGGTGCTCGACAACGGCGCCCCGTACGGCGACGCGACGCTGCCGCTGCCCGGTGGCGGTGCGGTCGGCGCGGTGTCGTCGATCACCGCCGCACTCCTCGCCCAGCAGGTCGTGGTGGAGGTGGTCCGTCGGCTGGTCGAGGCGGGGGAGACGGCCCCGGTCTACCTCTCGGCGAACATTCCGGACAGCGACGAGCACAACAACACCCTCGAAGCCCGGTACGCCGGCCGGATCCGCCGGGGCGGCTGACCCCGGGTACCTCAGATCTCCGGCGCCGTCCGGTTTGCCGTCGGTACCGCCGCCGCGTCCGCTGTCGAGGCTTCCTTGCGTTTCACCTACGGCCGGTTCGGGCACACTGCTGCGAACTTCGACCGGAGCGGGAGGTGGCCCAGGTGGCCGTCGAGACGGAGAAGCAGCGTTGGCAGCGCAACTTCGCCGACCTGTTGCAGGAACTGCGGGTGGCGCAGACCGGGGTGCAGATCCTGTTCGCCTTCCTGCTCACCCTGCCCTTCAGCAGCGGTTTCCCGCGAGCCACCACGTTCCAGAAGGACACCTACGTCGTCGCGCTGCTGTCGGCGGCGGCCGCCACCGCGTTGATCATCTCGCCGGTCGCCTTCCACCGGGCGCTCTTTCGACAGGGGCGCAAGCCGGAACTGGTCCGCTTCGCGCACGGCATGGCGACCGGCGGGCTGGCCTTCATGCTGGTCTCGATGGTCAGCTCGGTGCTGCTGATCACCGACTTCCTGCTGCCCCGAGCGGTGGCGTTCGTCCTCAGCGGGCTGACCGGGCTCTGGTTCCTGACCTTCTGGGCCGTGCTGCCGTCCCTGCGCCGCAACTGGGGCGAGGCCGACGAGGACGACGAGGAGCCGGTCGCCGCCCGCCCCGACGCGGTCGACTGAACACATCCCGCCAGGCCGTCGAATGTCGCTTTGCGTAATCCATACTGGACAGTATCTATGATCATTCGATCGGCCCGTCTACTGTGGCCGATCGGAGGAAACGCACCAGCTAGTCGCCACTTTTTTGATCATCGGCATCTTCGTCCGGGCGGGTCGCCCCCTACACCGAGGCCCTTGACGGAGAGTTATACCCGGAACGACAACTACGGACCGCGAGAGGCGAGGATGAGCGAGGTTCTGGGGGGACTGTCGACCGGGAGCTCGGTGGCAGTGCTGGTGGGCCTGGTCGGGGGGTTGGGGCTGCTGGTTCGGGGCTTTCTGCGGCACCGCGGCCAGGTACAGGCGGAGCGGGAGTGGTCGGCGCGGACCCGGGCCCGCACCATGGGCCTGATCCGGCTGGCCGGTGGCGGCTCCACCGACGTACGGATCGACGAGCGGGACCGCGACGGGCACCGGGTCGTGGAGCTGCGGGGTCTGCGTCGAACAGACGGGGGCGAGGCGGCATGAGCGAGCGAAGCGGAGTGCCGGCATGAGGCGCGGGGACAACGCGGTGGTGCGGGCCGAGTCGGCCGCCCGGTTGGGGGACCGGGGTCAGGCCGAGTCCGAGGTGAGCTTCGAGGCGTTCTGCCAGCGGAACTTCGTGCTGGTCGAGCGCTTCCTGCTCGCCCAGTGCGCGGACCGGGGGCTGGTCGAGGACGCCGTACAGGAGGCGTTCATCACCGCCCGGGACAAGTGGGAGCAGATCCGGGACTACGAGAAGCCGCTGGCCTGGATGTACAAGACCGCCCGGTACAAGCTGCTGGTGCTGCAACGGCGCCGCCGGCAGGACGTGACGGTCAGTCTGGAGGAGGTACCGCCGGAGCGGCTCGCCGAACCGGCCGACCCGGCGGAGGCCCGGGAACTGCTGCGTGGCTGGTTGCCGAGGCTGCCGCCCCGCCAGGCCGAGGTCTTCGTACTGGCGCTGGACGGCTGGTCCGACCACGAGATCGCGGCCATCCTCGGCATCGCGTACAACACGGTGCGGACATACCGGCAGGAGGCTCGGGGCCGGTTGAAGGAACTCGCCCAGCAGGCGGGCTTCGAGACGCCGTCCGGGAGGGACCGGGGATGAACCTGGACGACATCCTGTCCTTGGCCTCGGACCGGACGTACAGCGAGCTGGAACGGGCCCGGGCACGCCGGGCCACCCGTCGGGTGCAGCAGGAATACCAGCGGGCGCTCTCCGAGGGCCGCGACCTGACCGGCGACATCGAGGTACGCGACCCGCTGACCGCCGACACCGACGAGGCGGCCCGGATCACCCGGGCGGCCCAGTTGGCCAAGCTCGGCACCGTGACCTGGATCCGGGCCAGCGGAGAGCTGACCTGGTCGGACGAGATGGCCCTGATCCTCGGCCACCCGCCCGGCACCCTCCGGCACTCGGTCGCGGCGCTGGCCCGGTTGGTCCACCCCGACGACGTCGACGAGGTGCGCCGGGTGGTCGAGTCGGTGTGGCGGGACCGGACCGTCCGGGAGACGACCTGCCGGGTGATCCGTCCGGACCGGGTCACCCGGTACGTGCACTGCCACCTGGAATACGTCGTCGACGGGGAGAACCGGCCGTACGGCATCATCGCCACCGCCCGGGACATCACCGAACTCGAACTCGCCCGCCAGGAGCAGGCCCGACTGGCCCGCCGACGCGAGACGGTGCAGGCGGAACTGGCCGGCCGGGACCCGGTCACCGGGCTCTTCCACCGGGCCAGGTTCGCCGACGAAATCGACACCGCCCAGCGGGGCGGGCCGGGTGTGCTGCTGGTGGTGGCCGTCGAGCCGGTCGGCCCGGCGGTCGCCCCGGACCCCGGCGTCGAGGGCGAGCCCGGCGGTGCCGACGAGCAGGAGCGGCTGGCGGCGGCGGTCGCCCAGGTCGTCCGCCGGGTCGCCCGCCGCTCCGACGTCTGCGGGCTGACCGGTCCGAACGAGTTCGGGGTACTGATGCAGCGGACCACGCTGAGTTCGGCCACCGCGCTCGCCGAGGCCATCATCGACGGCATCCGGTCCCAGTCCTTCGTGCTGGGCCGGACCCGACTGGTCGACGCCTGGGGCGGCCTGGTCCGCTACCAGGGGCGGGACGGCAGCCGCGGCGTCGACCTGATCGTGGACGCGGAGACGGCTTGGCGCCGGGCCCGGGCCACCGGCGTCGCCCGGGTCGCCCTGGACCAGCCGGCGGCCGAGGACGAGCGCCGGGAGCTGTGCCGTAGCCGGGTCCGGGCCACGGTGGCGGAGAACCGGTTCACCCTCTACACCCAGCCGATCCTCGACCTGCGGCTCAACCAGATCACCCGGCAGGAGATCCTGCTCCGGGTGGTCAACGACGGCGGGCAGGCGTACTCCGCCTCGACCCTGCTCGGCGATGCGGAGCGGCTGGACGAGATCCTGCCGATCGACCGGTGGGTGATCGACCGGACCATCGAGCTGATCGCCCGCGGCCCGCGTACCTCGCACTACCAGGTGAACCTCTCCGGGCGTTCGCTCGGCGACCCGCACCTGCTGGAGCGGGTGCAGCAGCGGCTCCAGCAGTACGACGTCGATCCCGGCCAGATCACCTTCGAGATCACCGAGACGGCGCGGATCGGTAACCTGACCGAGGCGCACAACTTCGCGTACGGGATCCGCCAGCTCGGCTGTCAGCTCGCCCTCGACGACTTCGGGTCCGGGCACGTTCCGTTCGCCTTCCTCACCTACTTCCCGGTGGACCTGGTGAAGGTGGGTGGCGAGTTCATCGCCGGCATCGAGCACTCGGTGGCGAACCGGGGCATCGTGCGGTCGATCGTCGAGATGTGCCGCGCGTTGGGGATCCGGACCGCTGCCGAGCACGTGGAGGACGAGGCCACCATGAATCTGCTCCGCGACTACGGGGTGGACTTCGCCCAGGGGTACCTGGTCGGCAAGCCCAAGCCGGTGGCCAGCCCGGCGCGTACGCCGGTGGCGCCGGCCGAGCCGGAGGTCGATCCGGAGCGGGAGCTACGGGCCGCCACCGGATAGCCGGACGGACCGTCGGCCGGCTCGGTGCGGGGGAGTCCGGCACCGGGCCGACCGGCGGTCCATGCAACGTCCCGGGGGCGGTGGCCGTCGTTAAGGGGCGTGGAAGCCCGAGCAAGGTCGCTACCGGCGGTCGACAGGCCGACCGTGCCACGGATCCGGAGCGGTCCGGGCGGGCGGGAGCCGCTGGCCGCGACAGCCGTCCTGCTGGTCGTGCTGGCGGTCGCCGGCCTCACCGCCGGCTGCGGTGCCGATCCGGCACGCCGGCCCCCGGTCGGCCAGGAGGCCCAACTGACTGCGAGCGGTCCGGCGGACCGACCGGTGACACTCGACCTGGCCCTGCTCCAGCCCAGCGGGTTGGGCACGGGATGGCGGCAGAGTCCGCACCCGCCGGAGCAGCCGCCGTGGCCGTGGCTCCAGGCCGACTGCCCGGCGTATCGGGAGGGGGACTACCCCGCCCAGCGGCACCGGACCGGCGCCGTGCAGCGCCGCTACCGGCACGAGCCGTCCGAGCTGGTTGCGACGCAGGTCGTCGAGGCGTACGAGCCGGGCTGGGCGGTGCGGGCCCTCGACGACGTACGCCGGGTCGTCACGACCTGCTCCCGGTACGACGCCTACGGCGCCAGCATCTCGTTCACGCCGCTCGACATTTCGCTCCCACCCGCCGACGGGCTGGTGGTGCAGGGGCGGATCGACTCTCCCGGAGCACCCGCCCGGTCCACGCTGCTGGTGGTGGTACGCCGCGACAACCGGCTCTCGACGCTGAACGTTCCGGGTCCGCTGGACCGGGCTACCGCGTACGCGGTGGTGAAGAAGTTGGCGGACCTCCTTGACTAGCCGGCGCGGGCCGAGGCGCCGGGAGCTGCTCGCCGCCACCGCCGCCGCACTGCTCGGCGCGGGTGCGGCCGGCACCGGGCTGGCGTACCGGTGGGCGGGTTCGCCGGATGCCGGCGCGCAGCCGGGGGCGGCGGCCAGCCCGGCCCGACCGACGCCCAGCCCGACCCCGGACCACCCGGCGCTGGCCCGTACCCGGATCGAGCGGTACCTGCGCGGAGTCGGCGGCCGGGTCACCCTGGCAGTGCGGGACCGGAGCACCGGCCTGGCGGTCACCGCCGGCGCCCGGCGGTACCAGACCGCCAGCATCGTCAAGGTCGACATCCTGGCCGCGCTGCTGCTGCGTCGCCAGGACCAGGGGCGCAAGCTCAGCGCGAACGAGCGGCAACTGGCCCGCGCGATGATCGTGGTCAGCGACAACGCTGCGGCGAGCAGCCTCTACGCCTCGATCGGCTACCGGTCCGGACTGACCGCCGCGAACCGGACTCTCGGACTGCGCCAGACCACGCCCAACTCGAGTTGGGGGATGACCACGACCACGGCGGCCGACCAGCTCCGGCTGCTGACCGCGGTAATCGACCCGGCCGGTCCGCTCAGCGACGGCAGCCGGGACTTCCTGCTCGGGCTGATGGCCCAGGTGGACAAGGAGCAGGACTGGGGGATCACCGCCGCCGCCGGTCGGCCCAGCACCGCCAGCTACGTCAAGAACGGCTGGACCACGGTCGACGCCGACAACGGGCTGTGGCTGGCGAACAGCATCGGCCGAATCGTCGAGCCGGGCCGGGACTGGCTGATCGCCGTACTATCCGACCACCATTCGACCCGGCAGAAGGGGATCGCGGCCGTGGAGAATGCCGCGAAGTACGCGCTGACCGAGCTGCGTGCGATCCCGCCGACCGGTGCGCCGGCACACTGATCCCCGCGACGGCCGTGACGCGGAGCTGTGCGGGTTTCGCTAACCGACCCGGTTGCCGTTGCGCAGGATGATGGTGAACTTGCCGCCGAAGGACTGCTTGCCCAGTCCGTTCGCCTGTCCCGGTGCGGTGTCACCGGAGTAGTAGTACAGCGGCCAGGAGGAGTACGTCGCCTGCCAGGTGCCGTTGCCGAGTCCCTGCCTACCGCCCCGCTCCGACGGGTCGTCGGCGAACGTGGGCTCGCCCACGGTGAGCAGCGGTGGCCACTCCTCCGCGCAGGCATCCAGGCAGGTGACGTTGCCGTGGCGGTCACCGCTGAAGGTGTAGAGCGTCCGGCCGTTCGCGTCGACCAGCGCCTCCGGGTACTTCGGCAGGCCGAACTTCAGCGCCGCCGCCTTCCCGCCCGGTGTGGTGGCCGCACCCGACGTCGGCGCCGAGGTCGCCGGGGCCGCCGAGGTGGTCGCGGGTGCGGGGGTGTCGTCGGTGTCACCGCCGGAGCATCCGGTCGCCAGGAGAAGTACGCCGACCATTGCCAGCACTGCCGGCCGGAGCCGGATTCCAGACCGGTACGTCATGCCGCCCTCACCACCATCGTTCGCCGGGTTCGGTATCCGTCTACTGGTATCACACGATGGCAATGTGGACGGTCGGGCCGGTCGTCGGTGTCAGGCCGGGTCGGCTCGCCGGCTCGACCGGAGGTTGCCGATGCCCACGTCGAGCGCGGCCTCCAGGTGCGTGATCCGGCCGGTCGCCAGCATCACCAGCACACCGCCCTGGATGCCGGCGAGCAGGGCGGCGGACGTCTGTTCGGCGTCGAGGCCGGGATCGACCTCGCCGATCTCCTGCATGTGCCGGATTCCCGCGCTGATCTCCGCCTGCCAGGCGCGGAGGAGTTCGGTGACCACGGCCCGGGCACCGGGGGTGCTGCGGCCGAGGTGCGCGACGAGGCCGTTGAGCGGGCAGTCCATCCCCTGGCCGAGATAGCGGACCACCACCCGGTCCCGCCACGCCCGCCACGCCGGCCAGGAGGTGAGGTCACCGAGCTGCGGCTGCTGGTCGGTGAGTACCCGGTCGGCCTCGTAGCGGGCGACGGCCAACAGCAACTCGTCCTTGCCGTCCGGGAAGTAGTGGAAGAGCTGGCTCTTGCTGGTGCCGGTCCGGGCCCGTACGTCGTCGAGCGTGGTCGCGGCGACGCCATGCTCCCGGATCTCCGCCGCCGCCCCTTCGATGATGCGTTGCCGGGTGAGGGTCCCTTTCTGAGTTAACGTCCGATTCATGTCCATCCGATCCTCTGGACTGTCTGGTCCACTATATCCGCAGCCAGCGCTCATTCTTTGGACTTGCCGGTCCAATTTTTTCCACGCAGGGTTGTGCACATGAACGACTACTACCTGCTCGGCCGGTCCGGGCTGCGGGTGAGCCGGCTGGCGCTGGGCACGATGAACTTCGGCACCTCCGGCTTCCACGCCGCGTACGGCAAGACCGAGGCGGAGGCCGAGCCGATCCTCCGGGGCTATCTGGAGGCCGGCGGCAACTTCGTCGACACTGCGGACTTCTATACGGCGGGGGAGAGCGAGCGCATCCTCGGCAAGTTGATCGGGTCCGCCGGAGTGCGGGACAAGGTCGTGCTGACCAGCAAGTTCACCAACACCGTCGACCCGGCCGACCCGAACGCCAGCGGCAACGGCCGCAAGCACATCGTCCGGGCCCTGGAGGCGACGCTGCGCCGGCTCGACACCGACTACCTCGATCTGTACCTGCTGCACACCTGGGACCGGATCACGCCGGTCGAGGAGGTCGTGCGTACCTTCGACGACCTGGTGCGCGCCGGCAAGATCCGGTACGCCGGCCTCTCCGACGTCCCCGCCTGGTACGCCGCCCGCGCACAGAGCCTCGCCGAGTCGCACTCGCTGAACCCGATGATCAGCCTCCAGTTGCCGTACTCGCTGATCGCCCGGGAAATCGAGCCGGAGTACGTGCCGATGGCCCAGTCGCTGGGGCTGGGACTCACCGCCTGGAGCCCGATCGGCGGCGGGCTGCTCACCGGCAAGTACCGGCGTATCGGGGACGGCGTGGCCGGCGAGGGTCGGCTCGGCGCGCCGGGCGGGCACCAGCGGCCGATCGGCGAGCGGGAGTGGCAGGTCATCGAGGTGCTGGCGGGCGTGGCGGCCGAACTGGGTCGGAGCATGGCGCAGGTGGCGATCAACTGGGTGGCCACCCAACCCGGCGTCGGGTCGGCGATCATCGGGGCGAGCAGCCCGGAGCAGTTGGCCGGCAACCTGGCCGCACTCGACTTCGAGATCCCGGCCGAGGCACGCCACCGGCTCGACCAGGCCGGCGCGGCACCGCTGGCCGGGCCGTATCCGATGTTCACCCCGGAATACCAGTCCTGGATCGTCAGTCCCGGGCTCGGCATCGGCGACAAGCCGGCTGGCTACGCCCCGCCGGTGTGGAACGGCGCCGCCCAGCCCGTCGGCTGACGCCGCGTCGTCGCTGATCGGGGCGGGTGAGTGTAGTGCCGGCTCGGCTGGCGGCAGGGTGCCAGTGGCGCTGGCGGCAGGGTGCCTGTGGCGCTGGCGGCAGGGTGCCAGTGGCGCTGGTGGCAGACACGCGTGGCGCTGGGGTGGCAGTTATCCGTGGCGCAGACTGTCGAGCTGCCCCGTTTGTGCGCCCACCCGGCGCGCCGCCCGCTTCGCCGCCGGTATCCCGCCGGCCCGTGGCTGTTGGAGGTCGCCGGCCCGTGGCTGTTGGAGGCCGGTGATCCGTGGCTGTTGGAGCCGCTGGCTGTGGCTTATGGAGGCCGCTGGCCCGGCCGTCGGCGGCGGCTGTCGGCCCGGCGGTTGGTGACGGCCGGTGCCCGTCGTCCGTCCGGTCCGCTGTGGTCACCTGGACACCGGAGGCGTTACGGCACGGTCGTAGCGCATCTGGTGTCCAGGTCGGCGCGGGTGCGGCGCCGTCGCGCGGGTCAGTGGGTGCTGACGGTGTGGACGAAGGTGCGCCAGGCGTCGGGGGTGAAGGTGATGACGGGGCCCCGGCGGTCCTTGCTGTCCCGGACGTGTACGGCGTCGGGGAGGTTGTCGGCCACCTCGACGCAGGTGTTGCCGCCGTTGGAGGAGCGGGTGGAGGTGCGCCATTCGGCGTTACTCAGGTCCATGTCTTCGCCGCTTCCTTGAGCAGGTCGAGGGAGTGCTGGCGCGGCAACGCCTCGCTGCGGACGCATTCCCACGCCTCTTGCAGGCTATCAATCTCGTCCGGCAGCGTGACGATCTGACCACGGAGCAGGTTGTTCCAGATAGCCGAGCCAGCCGTTCCCCTCCAGCGCGGCCAGCACGAACGGCTGGTTGTCCCTGGTGGCAACCCGAAGCAGCTCCACGGAGAGGCCGCCGGTGTCGAGTTCGCGGTCCGCCAGGGCCAGGTAGCGGAAGTCCAGCGGGCGGGTGCCGGTCTCCACCGCGCTCACCAGGGAACCGGAGAAGTTGATCCGCCTGCCGAACTGGTCCTGGGACAGGCCGGCGGTGACCCGAATCCGGCGGAGTTGTGCCCGGATGAACTCGATCAGCGGTGCCTCGACCGGCCGCGCGGCGGGCTGATCGTCGCTGCGGTCCTGGCCATCCTGTTCGTCCATGATCCCCCTCGCCGCCCCGGCGCCCCACTCCGCGAGCGCCGGTAGCTACCTTGGCTGATTCCTGGGCGCACCGTAGTGGCTCCTGACCGGACAGTGATGGTTGCTGATAGCACCTGTGGCGAGATCCGGAGGTCTCTGGAATTGGGCCGCGAAGACGGCGAGCCGGGTAGGTGTGCGGGTGACGAACTCGGCCGGAGGCGTGGGTGCACAAGCGGGGCAGCTCGACAGTCTCACCACCGCACGGTTATCCCGACGGGTGGCG
Source organism: Plantactinospora sp. KLBMP9567 (assembly GCF_033446045.1). NCBI lineage: Bacteria > Bacillati > Actinomycetota > Actinomycetes > Micromonosporales > Micromonosporaceae > Plantactinospora > Plantactinospora sp. KLBMP9567. Next base: position 29,879 of record NZ_JAWQRR010000037.1, read on the forward strand.
GGTTGGCCCGCGGCAGCGCGGATGCGGTCTCACCACCGCACGGTCATCCCCGACGGGCGGCGGGGCGGGTTACCCGGCGGCAGTACGGATGCCGGCATCCACATAATTTGTGCTACCGACGGGTAACTAAACCGGGTAGCGTTGGCGGTGTAATCGGCCGCAGGACGTGCAGGAGGTCGCCCGCTCCAACGGAACGCGCTGAGCGTGGTCACCCTCCGCACCGCCGTACTCGATCGAGGGGGTTGCCGTGACCACGACAGAGCGGAACAGGCCGGCGGCGGGCGGGTCGGACGGAGTCGGGCCGCTGCCGAAGGAGGCCGGGCAGGTCTCCGAGCGGGAGGCCCGGCAGGTCGCCGAGGCCGCCCGGGAGACGGAGTGGGGCAAGCCGAGCTTCGGCAAGGAACTCTTCCTCGGCCGGCTCCGGCTGGACCTGATCGACCCGTGGCCGCAGCCCGATCCCGAACGTGCCGCCCAGGCACAGGAGTTCCTCGACCGGCTCGACACCTACGTCCGGTCCGAGGTGGACGGTGCGGCGATCGATCGGGACGCCCGGATCCCCGACGAGGTGTTCGCCGGGCTCGCCCGGCTCGGCACCTTCGGAATGAAGATCGACCAGAAGTACGGCGGCCTCGGCCTGAGCAACCTGCACTACTGCCGGGCGTTGACCCTGGCCGGCTCGGCCAGCCCGGCGATCGGCGCGCTGCTCTCGGCGCACCAGTCGATCGGGGTGCCGCAGCCGCTCAAGCTCTTCGGCACCGACGAGCAGAAGCAGCGCTTCCTGCCCCGGCTGGCCGCCGGCGAGGTGTCGGCGTTCCTGCTGACCGAGCCGGACGTCGGCTCCGACCCGGCCCGGCTGGCCACCACCGCCGAGCCGACCTCCGACGGCACCGGTTACCGGCTCAACGGCGTCAAGCTGTGGGCCACCAACGGGACGGTGGCGAGCCTGCTGGTGGTGATGGCCAGGGTGCCGAAGGCCGAGGGGCGGCGCGGCGGGATCACCGCGTTCGTCGTCGAGGCGGACTCGGCCGGGATCACCGTCGAACGCCGCAACGCCTTCCTCGGGCTGCGCGGCCTGGAGAACAGCCTGACCCGGTTCTCCGACGTCTTCGTACCCGCCGAGAACGTCATCGGCGGCGAGGGACGCGGCCTGAAGATCGCACTGACCACTCTGAACACCGGCCGGCTCTCGCTGCCGGCGATGTGCGTCGGCGCCGGCAAGTGGTCGCTGAACGTTGCCCGGGAGTGGGCCGCCGAGCGGGTGCAGTGGGGCCGGCCGGTCGGCGGGCACGAGGCGGTGGCGAGCAAGCTCGCCTTCATCGCCGCCACCACCTACGGCATGGAGACGATGCTCGACCTCTGCTGCCTGCTCGCCGACGACGACACGAACGACATCCGGATCGAGGCTGCCCTGGTCAAGCTCTACGCCAGCGAGATGGCCTGGAAGATCGCCGACGAACTGGTGCAGATCCGGGGCGGGCGCGGCTACGAGACGGCCGATTCGCTGACCGCCCGGGGCGAGCGCCCGGCCGCCGTCGAGCAGATCCTCCGCGATCTGCGGATCAACCGGATCTTCGAGGGGTCGACCGAGATCATGCACCTGCTGATCGCCCGGGAAGCGGTCGACGCCCACCTCTCGGTGGCCGGCGACATCATCGATCCCGACGCCGAACTGGGCCGGAAGGTCCGGGCCGGGGCCAGGGCGGGTGCGTTCTACGCCAGGTGGCTGCCGACCCTCGCGGTCGGTCGCGGCCAGAACCCCGGCGGGTACGCCGAGTACGGCCCCCTTGCCGGTCACCTGCGGTACGTCGAGCGGTCGTCCCGCAAACTGGCCCGGTCGACGTTCCTGGCGATGTCCCGCTGGCAGGGGAAACTGGAGCACAAACAGGGGTTCCTCGGCCGGATCGTGGACATCGGGGCCGAACTGTTCGCGATGTCGGCGGTCTGCGTACGGGCGAACGCCGAACGGGAGACCCGGCCCGAGGGCGTGGAACTGGCCGACCTGTTCTGCCGGCAGGCCCGGGTGCGGATCGCGGCACTGTTCCGGGCGCTCTGGGAGAACACCGACTCGGTCGACACGGCGGCGGCGAAGCGAATCCTCGCCGGCCGGTACGCGTTCCTGGAAGGGGGTGTGGTCACCCCGCCGGCCGACCTGCCCTGGGTCGCCCCCTGGCAACCCGGCCCGTCGACGGTCGACGACGTGCGACGCCGGATTCCGAAGCCGGACGGCGCGTGAGTGTGCGCCCGGGGTGGCGCTGGCCACCCCGGGCGACCCGCCCCGTCAGTACAGCCAGGACTCCTTCGGCGCGGTGAGCGGGGCGAGGGTCTCCCACAGCTCGTCGGGGATCTGCCAGGCGGCGAGTCGGGCGGTCTCGGCGATCCGCTCCGGGCGGGACACTCCGACGATGGTGGAGGTGATCCGGGGGTCGCGCAGCGAGAACTGGAGCGCCGCCGCCGCGAGCGGTACGCCGTACTCCGCGCACGCCGCCTCCATCGCCCGGATCCGGTCCAGCGTCGCGGCGTCGGCCTGCCGGTAGGCGTACTTGGTGAACTGGGCCGGGCCCTTGGCCAGGATGCCGCTGCCGAAGGGGGCGGCGTTGACCACGCCGACGCCGAGCGAGACCGCCTCGTCGATCAGGTCACCGGCCGAGCGGTCCACCAGGGTCCAGCGGTTGTGCGTGATCAGCGCCGCGAAGTGCCCGGTACGCAGGTATTGCGCCATCAGCTCCACCGGGCCGCCGGCCACTCCGAGGTGCTCGATCACCCCCTCGCGCTGCAATTCGAGCAGTACCTCGACCGGGCCGCCCGGCGCCATGCCGGCGGAGAAGCTGATGTGCTCGGGGTCGTGCAGGTAGACCAGCGGCAGCCGGTCCAGGCCGAGTCGTTCCAGGCTGTCCTCGGCGGAGCGGCGCGTCTGGTCTCCTGAGAAGTCGCCGGTGGTGAAATCCCGGTCGACCTTTGTGGCCAGCACGAAGCCCTCCGGCACCCCGCCGATCCGGCGCAGCGCGGCACCGACCCGCCGCTCGCTCTCCCCGTCGCTGTAGCCGGCGGCGGTGTCCAGGAAGTTGAACGGGCCGGTCAGCGCGGCGAGCGCGGTCTCGGTGCCGCGTTCCGCGCTGACGTCGTACCCGAAGAGGCCCGGCATGCTGCCCAGCGGGCCGCCGCCGATGCAGACCGGGGTGACGCGCAACCCGGTGCGGCCCAGCGGTCGGCGCGGGAAGCCGTCCGGCGATTGCTGTTTTCCGTACACGAAAATCCCTGACTGGCGGCCTCGACGGCGCGCCGTCCGGCCGCACCGGCGGACGATCATGTCGCCCGCCCGCACATTGTGACCGCCCGGATCGGTGTTGGCCAGCGGTTGCGCTGTCGAAAGTGGACGAATGGCGGCAGCGGGCGATCGGAATTGTCGGCCGGTTATCGAGATCGACAATTCCTGCGTATTCAGAAATCGATCTCCGATGGGAGTTTCTGTCGCAAAGTCGACCGACGGCAGTAATTGATCGACCTCTATTATCGGCTGCGGAAACGCTGGCATTGCGAGACATGTCCGTCCACGGGGGAGGGCCCGACCGTGTCCAGTCGTACCGTACTCAGCCGTACCCGTTGGTTGGTGGGCGCCTGCGCGCTGACCCTGATCGTCACGCTGGCGCCGCCGGCCAGGGGCAGTTGGGCGGAGGCGGCCCAGGTCCCCGCACCCCCGTCCGGCCAGGGCCCGGTCGACCGGCCGATGCCGGAGGGCGTACGGCCGGACACCGCCTTCCCGCCGGACAAGCGTCCACCCGTGGTCCCCCCGGAGGTAACTGCCGACGGCGCGCCCCGGCCGCTCTCCCGGGCCGGCTGGGACCGGCGTACCGGTGCCCGGGTCGCGGCCGAGGACCGCGTCTTCACCGACGTGCTGGTCCTGCCCGGCTACCTGCTCGGCGACACCTCGCTGAGCCTGTATTTCAACGTCGACGACGCCGATGCGCCCGCCTGGTCGACCTGGCGGGTCACCGCCTACGACAAGGAGACGCAGACCGAGCAGGCCTCGACCACGCTCTCCCGGGACGAGATCGCCCGGTCGAGCTGCTCCGGCCAGCGCGACTACTGCCGGTCGTTCGGCAGGGAGCACGGCTGGTTGCTGGACGCGAGCCGGACATACCAGGTCACCGTCACGGCGATCCTGGACGACGGGCGCGAGATCGTCTCCGAGCCCTCCGAGGCGCGGCCCCGGAGCACCATCGAGCCGCCGGCGATCCCGCCCGGCCAGGCGGCCGGCTGCGGCTGCGGCAACGCGCTCGCGCTGACCAGTGCCGGCCAGGCGATCCGGGCCAACGGCGTGAACACCGCGACCGGCGCCTTCATCCAGGCCGAGCAGGACCTGGCGATGGCGTCCTTCGGGGTGCCGTTCGCCTCCTCCCGCACCTACTCGTCGGCGAACGGCACCGGGCCGTTCGGCGCCGGCTGGGCCTGGTCGTACGGCATGACGGTGAGCGCGACGGAGGGTGGGGCGATCGTCCGGGCCGAGGACGGCGCCGAGGCGACGTACCGGCTGGACGGGGAGAGCTACCGGCGGCCGCCCGGGGTGCGGTCCAACCTGGGTAAGGCCGGGGACGGTTGGACGCTGACCACCCCGCGAAACCTCGCGTACGGCTTCGACGCGCAGGGGCGGCTGACCTCCATCCTCAACCCACGCGGCATGGGCGTGCGGCTGGCGTACGCCGAGAACGCCATCACCGTCACCGACGCCTCCGGGCGGGTGGCGAAGGTGGCACTGGAGGGCAGCCTGATCCGGGAGATCAGCCTGCCCGACCACCGGAAGGTCAAGTTCTTCTACACCGGCCAACTGCTCACCGCGCGCCTGGACGCCCGGGGCAAGCTCTGGAAGTACGGCTACGCCCCCAACGGCCTGCTGACCACCGTCACCAACCCGGACAGGGTTGTCGAGGTCACCACCGAGTACGACGCGAACAGCCGGGTGAACCGGCAGCTCGACGCGCTCGGCAAGCCGACCACCTTCGAGTGGCGGCCGGGTGAGCGGGTGAACGAGTCGATCACCACCGACGCCGACGGCGTGCAGGTCTACGACGGCTACCGGGGCAACGTGCTGATCCACACCCAGCGCGGCAACGGCGACACCGTGCACCACCGCTACGACGAGGCGCTCAACCGGGGCCTGGTGGTCAACGGCAAGCACAGTCAGCACGAGGCGAGGTTCGACGACCGGGGCAACCCGATCCGGCAGGACGCGCCGCAGTCGCTCGGCTTCCACGAGGAGACCGAGTACGACGACCGGAACAACCCGAGAAAGCACACCGACGCCAACGGCAAGGTCTGGGAGGACGAATACAACCAGTTCGACGAGCTGGTCAAGAGCACCGACGCGAAGAAGAACAGCATCAGCTACGAGTACGACGAGCGGGGGCTGTTGATCGCCCGGACCGACCAGCGCAAGAAGGTGACCCGGTACGAGTACCTGCCGGCCGGCGACCGGAACAGCGGCCTGCCGAAGGCGGTCGTCTCGCCGATGGGTCGCCGGGTCGAGTTCAAGTACGACCGGACCGGCCGGCAGATCGCCGTCACCGACCCGCGCGGCACCGTGCCGCACGCGGACCGGCGCGACTACACCACCCGCTACGAGTTCGACGCCCAGGACCGGACCACCGAGGTGCACGAGCCGGGCAAGGACAACCCGTGGCGGACCAGCTATGACGACCTCGGCCGGACGCAGTCCCAGACGACCCCGATGGGTGCCCGCACCGAATACAGGTACTTCGACAACGGGCTGCTCAAGACCGTCAAGGACCCGCGCCGGACGATGTCCTACACCTACACCGACGCGGGGCGGCGGGCCTCAGCCCGGCTGGAGCTGGACGACCAGCCGGACCCGGTGACGACGTACGCCTACAACGCCAAGGGGTTGCTGCACAAGGTCACCTCGCCGCGTGGCAACCTGCCCGGCGCCAACCCGGCGGACTTCACCACCACCTACTTCTACGACGCCAACGACAACCCGCTGCGGATGGAGCGCCCGTACCCGGGCGGGATCACCGTCAAGCGCGACATCGGCGTGGACGAGCTGGACCGCACCACGTCCAAGGTGGACGAGCACAACAAGACGTCGACCTTCAAGCGGGACAACGTCGGCAATGTCGCAGAAGTCAGTGACAACCTGAAGCGCAAGACCGTGATGCAGTACGACGACAACGGCCAGCAGACCCACATCCGGGATCCTGAGCAGGGCGTCGTCGAGTACAAGTACGACGAGGCGGGCAACAAGACCGAGACGATCCGGGCGACCGGCGGCATCACCAGCTTCGTCTACGACGACGACGGGATGGTGGCCAGCTCCACCGAGCCCCGGGGCAACCTGCCGGATGCCGACAAGGAGCGGTTCACCACCCACTACGAGTACGACCTCGCCGGCAACCCGAAGCGGACCATCGACCCGCTCGACCACGTCACCAGCTACTCCTACGACGCGAACAACCGGCTGACCTCGGTCACCGACGCGAAGAAGCGCACCACGCACTACACCTACCGGGACGACAACCTGCCCCGGAGCGTGCGGACGCCGGACGCCGCGTACGACCGGAACGACCCGACCCGGTACGCCACCGTCTACGACTACTTCGATGACGGCCTGGTCGCCTCGGTACGCGACCCGAACGGCAAGCGCACCTGGCTGTCGTACGACGACGGTGGCCGGCTGACCAAGTCCACCGACCCGCTGGGCCGGGTCACCGAGTACGGCTACGACGTCGAGGGCAACCGCGTCTCGACGCTGACCCGCTGGGACCACGAGCGGCTGAAGCCGGCCGAGCGGGCCAAGCGGACCGTCGTCGACACCTACGACATCGTCAACCGGCGGGAGAAGCGCAACCTCGGCACCGAGGGCCCGGAATACCGCTGGGAGTACGACGCCAAGGACCGGATCACCTCGTACGTCGACCCGGCTGGCCACCGGACCGTCAAGTACGACGACGAGGACCAGATCGAGCTGGTCACCCGGGTCGAGGCGGGCCTGGAGGAGCGGTTCAGGTACGAGTACGACGTACGCGGCAACATCAAGCTGCGGGAGTACCCGGACGGCACGAAGATCTCCACGACGTACGACGCGGACAGCCAGATGAAGACGCTGACCGCCGAGGGCGGGTCGATCGGCGCCACCCCGGCGAAGTGGACCTTCGACTACGACAAGGCCGGCCGGAGGGAGGTCACCTGGCTGCCGGCCGCGACCGGGCTGATCGAGCGGCGAAAGTACGACGATGCCGGCCGGCTGACCGGCATCGGCACCGAACGGGCATCCGAGGCGCCGCAGGTCGAGCTGCCGGACGCCGGACTGCTCGCCTTCGGTGACCGCCCCGACCCGCCGACCGGGGTGACCGCACAGCCGGGTGCCGGCCTGGCGGTGGTCTCCTGGAAGCCGCCGAGGGACGACGACGTCGCCGGCTACACCGTGACCGCCGCGCCGGGTGGCAGGACGACGACGGTCGGCGCGACCGCGACCAGCGCGGTGGTGCACGGATTGGACGCCGGGACGGCGTACACCTTCACCGTCACGGCGCATGACCGGGACGGCGCGGGGGAGGCGTCGAAGCCGTCGGACCCGGTCACTCCGGTGGCGCTGCCGCAGGATCCGGTCTCCGCGTTCCAGCTCACTCTCGACGAGGTCGGCAACCCGAGCCGGGTGGTCACCACCCGGGGCGGCGTCTCCGAGTCGGTGGCGTACGCCTACGACAAGGCGGACCGGCTCACCTCGGCCTGCTACGCCGCCACCTCCTGCGACCACAAGAGCCGGCCGACCGGGCGGATCGACTACCGCTACGACCTGATGGGCAACCGGCTCAGCCAGAAGCGCAGCGGCACGGCCGGCGACGACACCACCAGCTACTCCTACGACGACGCCAACCAGCTCACCAAGCAGGTCGTCCGGGAGCCCCGGCACGTCACCACCACCGAGTACGGCTACGACGTCGACGGCAACCAGACCCGGGCCGGCACCGACCGGTTCGAGTACCACCTCGACAACACGCTGGCCAAGGCGAAGGTCGCCGGCCGGGAGGCGGTCTTCGGGTACGGCGCCGACGGGCTGCGGCTGACCGCGACCACCGACCCGGGCAAGCCGGAGCAGACCACCCAGCGCTGGTCCTGGGACGTGGCCGGCACCCTGCCGCAGATCGCCCTGGACACCGTGACGGATGCCGCCGGGCAGCCGACGGAGAAGCGCGGCTTCACGTACGGGCCGGACGACGAGCCGCTGGCGCTGCTGGACCAGGCGAGCGGGGCGCACCCGTACACCCACGACTGGCTGGGCGGGGTGGCGAACATGCTCACCCCGACCGGTACCCCGGAGACCGGCTACGACTACGACCCGTTCGGCAACCCGCGCGCCGGACCGACGCTGGGGGTCAGTGGCGACGGGGCGGAGACCCAGGCGGGTGCGCCGGAGAATCCGTTGCAGTACACCGGGGCGTACCAGGACTCGACCACCGGCAACGGCAACTACTACCTGCGGGCCCGCAACTACAACCCGGGTACCGGGCGGTTCACCTCCATCGATCCGATGCCGATGGGTGGGGCGGCGGTGTCGCCGTACACGTACGCGGAGAACAACCCGACGACGTACACCGATCCGACGGGGGCGACCCCGGAGCCGGCACCGGCCGGCGACACCCCGCAGGTGAACCCGGAGGATGTGGCCAGGGCGAACCAGATCCAGAGCAAGAGCGTGCTGGACGTGGTGCTGGAGGCCGGCGGCCAGATCCTGATGGAGTTCCTCGGGATCAACGACATCCTGAACTGCCTCAAGGGCGACCTGGGCGCCTGCGCCTCGATGATCATCGGGGCGCTGCCCTGGGGCAAGATCTTCAAGGCGAAGAAGATCGCCGAGGCGATCTTCCGGGCTGGCAAGGCCGTCGTCACCTTCTTCAAGGAACTCGACTGGGCCCGGGCCATTCTCCGGAACGCCGAACGGGCGGCCGAGGCGGCGAAGGCGGCCGCGGCGAAGGCAGCCAGAGAGGCTGCGGCGAAGGCAGCCGCGGCGAAGGCAGCGGCCGAACGGGCTGCCCGGGAGGCGGCGGCCCGAGCGGCAGAACGAGCCAAGGCCCTGGCCGCCAAGGCGAAGGCGGCTACCAAGCGAAGCACCACCTGCAAGCGCAACAGTTTCGTCGCGGGAACCCTGGTGATGCTTGCGGACGGCCCGAGCAAGCCGATCGAGGACGTCGAACCCGGTGACGCCGTGCTGGCCACCGACCCCGAAACCGGCCGCACCGAGTCACGCCAGGTCACGCATGCGATCCGTACCGACAACGACAAGGAGTACGTCGAACTTACTCTGGATGCGGACGAGGGTGGGACGAAGATCACCTCGACCGACCACCACCGCTTCTGGTCCGTCGATCAGGGGCGCTGGGTCAACGCGGCCGATCTGCGGCCCGGTGAGCTGCTGCGTACGGCGGCCGGTACGTACGTGCAGGTCGGCGCGCTCCGGAAGTTCCACGCGGCACAAACGACCTACGACCTCACGGTTGACGACGTCCACACGTACTACGTCTCCACTGGGAATACCTCTGTCCTCGTCCACAACTGCGGTGACAAGTACGCCCATGGTGGAAGCGTCCGGTATGGCGCCCTGGACGGCCGGGGCCGACCGACCAGTGTGTCCGCTTCGATCCACGGGGGCATCCTGGACAAGGGGTCGGCGGCATCCCGGCGGATCAAGCCGCCGGGCTGGGCGAGCCCGGGAGACGAGCACAACATCGCCCGCGGTCATCTGCTCGCTCGGATGCTGGGTGGCTCCGGATACCGCAAGTCGAACTTGGTCACGATCACCCAGGATCCGGTCAACAGCCCGATCATGCGAGACCTCGAACAGCAGGTTTACGACGCGGTCAAGGCGGGTGAGACGGTTCAGTACACAGCCAGCGCCGTCTACCATGGCGACGAGCTCGTACCAATCGCGATCAAGTTGGAGGCCGTCGGTAGCAAGGGCTTCAGGCTCAACGCCGAAATTCCGAACCCGGCCGGCGTGTTCGGGTTCGAATGACCGGATTGGTGGCCAGGACCGGGTGGGGGTTTTCATGACGGTGTTCGATGAGTTGCGGCGAGTTGCACCGGCGCAGACGGGGCGAACCGGGGCAGATGTCGACTGGCCCGGAGTAGAGGATCGGCTGGGCCTGCGCTTGCCGGATGACTACAAGTGGCTGGTCGAGACCTACGGACCGGGCTCGTTCGATGACTTCCTCCGGGTCTTCCAGCCTGGTTACCCTCAGCAGGTGCTTGACCTGGAACACCAGCGAGAGCGGACGAACTGGGCAATGGATTACCTGCGCGAGCGCGGCCACGCCATCCCGTACGAGAACGACGAACTGCTCGCGGTCGCCAGGTCGGACAACGGCGACACAGCGTACTGGGTGCTGCGCCCCTCCAACGAGCCGAACAAGTGGACGATCGCCCTCAACGAGGGCCGTGGGCCGAAGTGGGACACGTTCGACGGGGGAATCGTCGCCTGGCTGGCCGCGATCCTTTCGAAACGGGTGCGGATGGACGTTTTCCCTCGGGATTTTCCCAGCAGGCGACCGAAGTTCCACGTGTTCGGGAGGTGATTTGCCGCTGCCGGCCGACCGCCCACCGGCCGTACCGGGGTCAGCGGCGTACCGAACCGGTCCGCAGCCCGAGCGCCCGCAACTCCAGCGCGGCCAGCGCCTCGACCGCATCGGCGTCACCCCGGCGCCACGCCTGCGCCACGTCCGGGTCGATCCGGGTCAGTCGCCGGATCGGCTGGTTGGCCAGCGCCCGCAACGCCAACAGGTCCCGCCCGGCCGGCGCGGACCGCAACGCCCGGGCCGCACCGGCCCGCCGCATCCAGCGGACCCGCAGCGGCAGCCAGCCCAGCAGCACCACCCCGAGCGGAAACACCAGCAGGGTCAGCGACAACGCCAACGCCAACTCCCCGACCAACTCCTGCTGGTCACGCCCGGCGTCCGCCATCGCCCGGGCCGCCCCGGCGGCCTTCTCGAACGGAGAGGTCAGCTCGTCACCCACCACCGGCACCCGGCCGAGCTTGCCACCGGCGTCGGCCAGGTTGTCGGCGAGTCCACCGCCGGCCCCCTCCAGCTTCTGTCCGGGTACGGCGAGCTTCTGCACCAGGTCGTGCAACCACATGGCGGCCCGGATCCAGAGATAGATCCAGGCGACGACGAGCAGATCGGTGAGGAGTTGACGGGCGGCGGTCGGAATCCGATCGGCATAGAACTTCATGCCGGTCAGAGTGGCGTACGTCAGCGACCCGCGCACTCCGGGCAGGTGCCGAAGATCTCCAGGGTGTGGCTGACGTCTTTGAACCCGTGCTTGTTGGCGACCCGGTCGGCCCAGCTCTCCACGGCCGGCCCCTCCACCTCGACCGTACGGCCGCAGGCCCGGCAGACCAGGTGGTGGTGGTGCCCCTCGCTGCACCGCCGGTAGAGGTGCTCGCCGCCCGGCGGGCGCATCACGTCGATCTCGCCCGCGTCGGCGAGCCCTTGCAGCGTGCGGTAGACGGTGGTCAGCCCGACCCGCTCGCCCCGGCTGCGCAGCATCGCGTGCAGGTCCTGGGCGCTGTGGAAGCCCTCGACCTCGCCGAGCAGTGCGCTGACCGCGCTGCGCTGTCGGGTGTTGCGTACCGCCGCGCCGCTGTCCGCCGCTGCCATCTCGCCCTCCTCGCGTCGTGTCAGGTGCCTCCCGGACATCCCCGTCAGGTGGCTTCCCCCGAATGGCTCACCGCGTCCGCCACGATATGCGCGATGTGCTCATCGACCAAGGTATAGGCGATTTCCCGACCGCGTCGCGAGCCGCGTACCACCCCGGCTCCCCGGAGCACCCGCAGGTGTTGGGAGACGAGCGGCTGCGGTGCGCCGAGGGTTTCCACCAGCTCGTGCACGCACCGTTCGCCGTGCGCGAGTTCGCTGACGATGGCGAGCCGGATCGGTGCGGCGAGCGCTCGTAGCAGCTCACCGGCGCCCGTATAGGCCTCGTAGGCGTTTGTGCTCGTCACCCTGTAACGGTAACCGTTGTTAACGGCGTACCGCCGTTCGGTGCGCGGTTCCAAGGTCAACCGGCGCCGGCCCTACCGGTGGGGTCGCGTCCGGGGCGGTCCGCCGGGCGGCGTCGAGTACCACGTCGCAGGGCTCGACCTGTGGCTCCGGCCCGGGTACGGCGCGCCGTCGGGCCAGCGCCCGGCGTACCGCCACCCCCACCGACACCACCAGGAACAGCCCGATCGCCAGGATCACGATGGTGGCTCCGAGCGCGGTGTTGGCGGTGCCGGCCAGCCACACCCCGGAGCCGGAGGCCAGCAGTCCCAGCCCCATCGCGGCGAGCATGGTGCCGAGGAAGCCCCGGGTGAAGAGCTGCGCGGTGGCCACCGGCACCACCATCAGGGCACTGATCAGCAGCAGCCCGACCGCCCGCATCGCGATGGTCACGGTCACCGCCGTGGTCACCGCGAGCAGTATGTTCAGCGCCCGGACCGGCAGCCCGGAGACCCGGGCGTACTCCTCGTCGTGGCAGATCGCGAAGAGCGCCGGGCGCAGTGCGACCATGGTCACCAGGACCACCGCCGCGAGGGCCACGATCACCACCAGATCCTGCGGCGACGTCGTGGTCAGCGAGCCGAAGAGGTACGCCATCAGGTTGGCGTTGCTCCGGCTGCCGGAAAGCCCGACCAGCAGCACGCCACCGGCGATACCGCCGTAGAAGAGCATCGCCAGGGCGACGTCGCCGGATGTCCGGCCGCGTTCCCGGATCAGTTCGATGGCGACCGCGGCGACCGCCGCCACGATCACCGCCGTCAGCACCGGGGACTGGTTGAGCAGCAGCCCGACCCCGACCCCGGTCAGCGCGACGTGCCCGACCCCGTCGCCGATCAGCGACATCCGGCGCTGCACCAGATAGATGCCGAGCGCCGGGGCGGTCAGCCCGATCACCAGTGCCCCGACCAGGGCCCTGATCATGAAGTCGTACTGGAAAAGGCTCACGGCCGACTGCCCCACATCCCTGTCGACTCCTCCGGCGCGTGCGGGTGGACGTGCTCGTGTCCGGGCGCCGCGTGGTGCCCGGCCGGCTCCGGCACCGCCCCGTCGTGCGCGATCGTTCCCTCGTGTACGACCACCGCCCGGGTGATCACCCCGGCCAGGGGCCCGAGTTCGTGCGCGACCAGCAGCACCGTCCCGCCGCCGGCGACGAACCCGCGCAGCGCCTCGGCGAAGGCGTCCTGGCTGGCCGAGTCGACCCCGGCGGTCGGCTCGTCGAGGACCAGCAGTTCCGGCCCGCCGGCCAGCGCCCGGGCGATCAGGGTGCGCTGCTGCTGGCCGCCGGAGAGGGTGGCCACCGGGTCGCCGGCCCGGTCGGCGAGCCCGACCGCCGCCAGCGCCTCGGTCACCGCCACCCGGTCGGCCCGCCCCGGCGGCCGGAACACGCCCCGCCGGGCCAGCCGGCCGGAGGCGACCACCTCGGCCACGGTGGCCGGTACGCCGCTGCCCGCGCCCATCCGCTGCGGCACGTACCCGATCCGGGACCACTGCCGGAACCGGCGCTGCGGGGTGCCGAACAGGGTGACCGCACCGGCGGCCAGCGGCACCAGGCCGAGGATCGACCGGATCAGGGTCGACTTGCCGGAGCCGTTGGCGCCGAGCACGGCGACCACCTCGCCGGGGCCGATCCGCAGCGAAACGCCGCGGAGCACGGGGCGGTCGTCGTAGGCGACCACCCCGTGCTCCACGGTGACGACAGGTTCTGTCATCAAGAGCCGCCTGAGAAGCCCCTGGCTTCAGCCATGAGCAGGAGAGGGCGGTCAGGCGTGGTGGTGGTTGTCGGCATGGCGTCGACTCCTCTGCTGTGGCGAAAGTGTCGGATGCGGCTGAGATGCTGCTGGGTGTGGGCGAGACGGTGCGGTACACCTTCCGGTTGCGTCCCGGCGCGGCTGCGGAGGCGGCGCTGTCGGCCGAGTGGGGGCGTTGTCGCTGGTTGTGGAACGAGGCCGTCCACCAGCAGCGGTCCGGGTGTAGGCCGACCTTCGGCAGGTTGTCGAAGTTGTTGACCGAGGCGCGGGCCCGCTCGTCGTGGTTGCGGGACGGGTCCCAGGTCGCGCAGCAGCAGACGCTGCGTACCTACGCTCTCGCCCTTCAGCACTCCTTCAGGGTGAAGGGACGGGGTCGGCCGAGGCCGAAGCGGCGTAAGGACGCCCTGCCGAGCCTGGAATACACCACGCGGGGGTTCTCGATCCGGGACCGTCGGCTGCGGCTGCCCGGCGGTGTCACCATTCCGGTCGTCTGGTCCCGTGAGCTGCCGTCCGATCCGAGCAGTGTCCGGGTCTACCAGGACTGTCTCGGGTACTGGTACGCCTCCTTCGTCGTGCGCCGCGAGACCGCGCCCGCGCCCGTTGCTGAGGGGGCGATCGGTGTCGGCTGGGGTGTGGCGACGACGACCGATGCTGCCTACGACCTGCCGTACCTCGGCCACCGGAAACGGTGCTCCGCCGAACTGGCCAAACTCCAGCGCCGGATGGCCCGCCGCCGGCGATCGAAGGGTGCCCCGCCGTCGAACGGCTACCTGCGCGCCAAGCCGCAGGCGGCGAAGATCGCGAAGAAGGCGGCCCGGCAGAACACCCACGACGCCCGTGTCTGGGCGAAGAAGGTCGTCGACAACCACGCCACCATCGCCGTCGAGGACTTCCAACCGACATTCCTGGCGAAGTCCCGGATGGCCCGTCAGGCCGCTGATGCGGCGATCGGGGCGGCGAAGCGGGAACTGGTCGAGCGTGGCATGCGGGCGGGCCGGAAGGTGGTGCTGGTGCCGCCCGCCCACACCACGATGACCTGCTCGCAGTGCGGTACGAGAGCCAAGCACCGCCTCGGGCCGGGTGTCAGAGTCTTCCGGTGCGACACCTGCGGACACACCGCCTGCCGAGACCGGAACGCCGCGAGGACGATCCTCGCCACGGCAGAACGTGGCCGTGCTGGTGCCGACGACGTGAGACATGCGATCACCTCCTCCCGGGGCGGTGCTCTCGTGCGGTCTGAGTCAGAAATCCCCCGGCTTCCAGCCATGGGGAAGCGTTAAGAGCATCCCAGTGCGGTCTTCAAGGCCCCGAGGTTGTTGCGCATGACCGAAAGGTAGTCCCCGGTACTGCCGGGTTGCAGGCCCTCGATCGGGTCGAGTACGGCGGTCTTCGCCCCGACCTCCCGGGCGATCGTCTCGGCGACCTTCGGGCTGACCAGGGTCTCGAAGAAGATCGTGGTGGTCTTGTGCTCCCGGGCCTCGGCGGCCACCTCGGCCAGCCGCTGCGGGGCCGGCTCGTCCTCCGGGGTCAGCCCGGAGATGCCGATCTGCTCCAGTTGGTAGCGCTCGGCGAGGTAGGCGAACGCGGTGTGGCTGGTCACCAGTTCCCGCCGTTGGCAGGTCTTCAGGCCCTGGGCGTACTCGGAATCGAGAGCTTCCAGTTCGGTGCGGAGCGCCTTCGCCCGGGCGGTGTAGTCGGCGGCCCGGTCCGGGTCGACCGCGCCCAGCCGCTCGGCGAGCTTGTCGGCGATCCCGGCCAGCCGGGTCGGGTCCAGCCAGACGTGCGGGTCCTTGCCGTTCGCCCCCTCCGTGTGCTCCTCCTCGGCACCCGGCTCCTCGGCCGCGTGGTCCGCGCCCTCGCCCTCGTGCTCCCCCTCGCCCTCGTGCTCGTGCCCGCCGGCGGTCGCGGCCAGCAGCGGCTGCACCGTGGCGACGTCGAAGGCCCGGTCGCCGGCCTGCTGCTGCACCGCCTCGTCCACGCTCGGCTGGAAGCCGGCGAGGTAGACGACCAGTTCCGCGTCGGTGACCTGGCCCACCTGGCCGGGGTTGAGTTCCAGGTCGTGCGGCTCGGCGCCGGGCTTGGCCAGGTTGGTCACCCGGACGGCGTCCCCACCGACCCGCTCGGTGACGAACTGGAGGGGATAGAAGGCGGCGACGACGTCGACCCGGTCGGGGTCGGCGCCGCTGCCGTCGTCAGCACAGGCGGCGGCGCCGGCCAGTGCGAGCAGGCCGGTGGCGGCGAGGGCGACGGTACGGAGGGCGGAGCGGATCACCATGCCATCCACTCTCCGCGACAATGAGAATGATTGTCAAAAATGCATGCTTGCATGAAACCGCTTCATGCGCTGGGCCGGGGGTCTGGGGATGTCGGGAGGAGGTCGGTCATCCGAGGATCTTCATCAATGCCGCGCCGACCAGCAGGGTCAGGATCACCAGCCGGAGGATCCGGGTCGGCGGGCTCTGCACCGGCCAGGTGGTCACCAGCAGCGCGGCCAGCCCGGCGGCGAGCGCCAGCAGCAGTGCGCCACCGACGATCCCCGGCGCGAAGAGGCCGACCAGCACCAGCACCAGGGCGGCGAGGAACGCGCCCGTGGGGTTGACCCGGGCCAGGCGGGTCAGCAGAACGCTCTGCGTACGCTGCATTCCACAGACTCTACGAGATCTCGATGCTCCGGCCGGTGAGCTGTTGCCAGCGACACCCCGGCTCGCCGGACCGGCCGACGGCAGGAGGCGTACGTGCTGGTGACGAACCGGTTCGTGGTGGCGGAGGAGACCGCCGGAACCTTCACGGAACGGGCCCACGCCGCGCTGGCCGCCCTCGCCGCCCGACCGGGATACCGCCGGGGCGAACTGTTGCGGGCCCTCGACGACCCCCGGCACTGGTGCCTGGTCACCGAGTGGGAGTCGGTCGGTACCTACCGGCGGGCCCTCGGCGCCTTCGATGTCAAGGTCAACGCCACCCCGTTGCTCGCCGAGTCGCTCGACGAGCCGTCCGCGTACGAGACGCTGGCCAGCGCGGAACCGGACGGTCAGGTCGAAGTCACCCCGAGTGACCGGGCTGCTGACTCCGGCCGGTGATGACCCGGGCACTACCCTTTTCCCATGACCGTTCCCGGACCGCCCGGCGGGCCGTCGTCCCCACCCGAGTCCGTCCGGGCTGACGATCCGGCCCCACCCGGTGGACCCGTGCCGCCGCCCGGCCCGCCACCGCCGCCCGGGTACGGGCAACCGGGCCCGCCGGTCCCTTCCGCCGGCTACGGGCCGCCCGCCGCCGGCTACGGGCCGCCCGCCGCCGGCTACGGGCCGCCTCCTCCGGCGGGGTACGGGACCCAGCCGGGCGGCTACGGGACGCCTCCGGCCGGGTACGGGACAACTCCTGCCGGGTACGGGACAACTCCTGCCGGGTTCGGTCCGGTGCCGCCGAGCGTGCCGGCGCCGCCACCGGGACCCGGAGTCGAGCCGGTGTTCGCCGCACCGCCCAGCGAGGGACGTGGTGCGCGGTTGTGGCTCGGGCTCGGGGTGGCCGCCCTCGCCGTCGTACTCTTCTGCGGCGGTGGCGGAGCGGCGCTGGTCGGCCTGCTGATCTCCGGCTCCCAGGCGTTGAACGAGCAGGCCAGGACAGTGGTCACCGACTACTTCGACGCGGTCGAGGACGGGGACTTCGGCAAGGCGTACGACCTGCTCTGCGAATCCGCCCAGCAGCGGGAGTCGCCGGCCGAGTTCGAGCGCCGGGTCGGTGCCGAGCCGGAGATCGCCTCGTTCCGGATCGGCGACGTGTCGCTGACCAGCGAGTTGAGCGTGCCGGTGGACGTGACCTACGCCAGCGGGGGGCAGGACAATCTCGAGGCTCTGCTGGACCAGGACCAGACCACCGGCGGATTGCGGGTCTGCGACATCAGGTGATCCATGGACGGCCCGCCGGGCGGCAGCGGTACGGCCGCCGAGGTGGAGTAATCTGCTGGGCTCGGGAGGCAGGTGACCGTACCGTTGTGCGGAGCACCGCCCGATCCAGGTCCGAGTGCCGTCCCTGTCCGCCGTCCCTGTCCGTTGTCCCCGTTGACCGCCCCGAAGATGTCCCCGCCGGCCGCCAGCCGGTGTAGGAGGTAACCATGCCAGCCGACCGTATCGACGCCGTCGTCAGTCTCGCGAAGCGTCGAGGCTTCGTCTTCCCCTCCAGCGAGATCTACGGGGGCACCCGGTCGGCCTGGGATTACGGCCCGCTCGGCGTCGAGCTGAAGGAGAACGTCCGGCGCCAGTGGTGGCGGACCATGGTGCAGCAGCGGGACGACATCGTCGGCCTCGACTCGGCGGTGATCCTCGCCCGGGACGTCTGGGCCGCCTCCGGTCACCTGGACGCCTTCGTCGACCCGCTGACCGAGTGCCAGTCCTGCCACAAGCGGTTCCGGGCCGACCACCTCGAAGAGGCGTACGCGGAGAAGCACGGCCACCCGCCGGCCTCGCTGGCCGAGCTGAACTGCCCGAACTGCGGCAACAAGGGCACCTTCACCGAGCCTCGGATGTTCAACGGCCTGATGAAGACCTACCTCGGCCCGGTGGAGAGCGAGGAGGGCCTGCACTACCTCCGGCCGGAGACCGCACAGGGCATCTTCGTCAACTACAACAACGTGGCCGCCTCGGCCCGGAAGAAGCCGCCGTTCGGCATCGCCCAGGTCGGCAAGTCGTTCCGCAACGAGATCACCCCGGGCAACTTCATCTTCCGGACCCGCGAGTTCGAGCAGATGGAGATGGAGTTCTTCGTCGAGCCGGGCACCGACGAGGAATGGCACGAGTACTGGCTGCGGGAGCGCTGGAACTGGTATATCGACCTTGGCCTCTCCGAGGAGAACCTGCGGTTCTACGAGCACCCGCAGGAGAAGCTCTCGCACTACTCGAAGCGGACCGTGGACATCGAATACCGCTTCCGGTTCGGTGGCACCGAGTTCTCCGAGCTGGAGGGCATCGCCAACCGCACCGACTTCGACCTCTCCACGCACAGCAAGCACTCCGGTGTCGACCTGTCGTACTTCGACCAGGAGAAGCAGCAGCGCTGGGTGCCGTACGTGATCGAGCCGGCCGCCGGGCTGACCCGGGCGGTGCTCGCCTTCCTGCTGGAGGCGTACGACGAGGACGAGGCGCCGAACACCAAGGGCAGCGTCGACAAGCGGACCGTGCTCCGCTTCGACCCGCGGCTCTCCCCGGTGAAGGTGGCCGTGCTGCCGCTCTCCCGCAACCCCTCGCTCTCCCCGAAGGCGAAGGACCTGGCCGCCGCGCTCCGCAAGCGCTGGGTGGTCGAGTTCGACGACTCGCAGGCGATCGGCCGCCGCTACCGCCGGCAGGACGAGATCGGCACCCCGTTCTGCGTCACCGTCGACTTCGAGACCCTGGACGACAACGCCGTGACGGTTCGTGAGCGGGACAGCATGTCCCAGGAGCGGATCTCCATCGACCAGGTGGAGCGGTACCTCGTCGAGCGCCTGCCCGGCTGCTGACGGCGACGTCCGTCCGGCCGCCACGCCTGATCGCGGAAGTCCGGACGGACGTGCCATGCTCGAACGCGTGACCCCGACCGACCTGGCGCCACCGGCCGCTGCCCGCCCGCTGCACCTGGGCGGGCACCCGGTGTGGCCGCCGGTCGTGCTCGCCCCGATGGCCGGGATCACGAATGTCGCCTTCCGGCGCCTCTGCCGGGAACAGGGCGGCGGCCTCTACGTGTGCGAGATGGTCACCACCCGGGCACTGGTCGAGCGGAACCCGAAGACGCTCCGGATGGTCGCGTTCGGCGGGGACGAGCGCCCGCGCAGCCTCCAGCTCTACGGGATCGACCCGGAGGTGACCGCGGCGGCGGTCCGGATGGTGGTCGAGGAGGATCTGGCCGACCACGTCGACCTCAACTTCGGCTGCCCGGTGCCGAAGGTCACCCGCAAGGGCGGTGGGGCGGCGCTGCCGTGGCGCCGCCGGCTCTTCGCCCGGATCGTCCGGGCGGCGGTCGAGGCAGCCGCCCCGGCCGGCGTGCCGGTGACGGTCAAGATGCGCAAGGGCATCGACGACGACCACCTGACGTACGTGGAGGCGGGGCTCGCCGCCCAGGAGGCCGGGGTGGCGGCGGTCGCCCTGCACGGGCGTACGGCCGCGCAGCGGTATTCCGGTACGGCGGACTGGGACGCGATCGGCACGCTGAAGCAGGCGCTGGACGTGGCGGTGCTGGGTAACGGCGACATCTGGGAGGCCGACGACGCGCTCCGGATGGTGGCGCACACCGGGGCGGACGGTGTGGTGGTCGGTCGCGGCTGCCTCGGCCGGCCCTGGCTCTTCGCGGATCTGGCGGCGGCTTTCGACGGCCGCCCCGTACGCCGGCTGCCGGTCCTCGGCGAGGTCGCCGCGACCATGCGCCGGCATGCCGAACTGCTGGTCGACTGGTTCGCCGGCGGCGACCGGCCGGACACCGCCGAGCGGGACGGCTGTGTCGACTTCCGTAAGCACGTCGCCTGGTATCTCAAGGGTTTCCCGGTCGGCGGCGAGCTGCGCCGGGCCATGGCGATGGTGAGCGGCCTGGCCGAACTCGACGACCTGCTCGGCAAGCTCGACCCGGCCGAGCCGTTCCCGCTGGACACGCTCGGCCAGCCCCGGGGCCGGACCAATTCGCCCGGCAAGGTCTTCCTGCCTGACGGCTGGCTGGCCGACCGGGACAGCGCCGAGGTGCCGGCCGGCGCCGAACTCGCCGACTCCGGCGGTTGAGCCCCGCCGACTCCGGCGGTTGAGCCCCGCCGGCTTCGGCGGTTGGGTCGCGCCGGCTTCGGCGGTTGGGCGCGGCCACGGCCCGGTTAGGCGATCGGTACCGGCTGGTCGTCGGCGGGCGGCGGGCCGCTCCCGGACGCCGGGTCGGCCGACCCGCCGGCGGCGCCCGCCGTCGATCCCGCGGACCGGGGCTCGGGTACGACCGGGGCACCCGTCCACGGCACCTCCGGCGAGCGGTGGAAGGTGATCCCGGCGGTGCTCCAGCGCACGCCCTGACCGGCCAGCCGCAGCCGGAAGTCCACCCAGTCCCGGGCCTGCGCCGGTGACCAGCCCAGCTCGGCGATGGCCGGCAGCCGGGGGAAGGTCATGAACTCGATGTCGCCGACCGTCCGGATCGTCTCCGTCCAGAGCGGCGCCTCCACCCCGAGCACCGCGTCGGCCGGCACCCCGGCCAGATAGTCGCCGGGATCCCAGTCGTACGCCGCGCGGACCTCGACCAGCCCGGCCCAGTCCTTGCCCAGCGGAGTCGCCGCCGAGTACTTCATGTCGAGGTAGCTGCGGTTGCCGGGGGAGAGCAGCAGCTTCGCGCCGTCCCGGACCGCGGCGGCCACCACCGGGTCCTCGGTCGAGGTGCCCCAGTATTGGATTAGCCGCCCGGGGCTGTGCTCGGCGACGGCGAGCTGGTGCCAGCCGAGCACCCGCTTGCCGTGCCCGGTGACTATCCGCTGGACCCGGTTCATGAACCGGGTGTAGTCGGCCCGGTCGAGGGTGAACGCCTCGTCGCCGCCGACGTGCAGGTAGCGGCCCGGGGTGAGCGCGGCGATCTCGCCGAGCACGTCGTCGACGAACTGGTACGTCCGCTCGTTGTCGACGGCGACCGCGCTGAACCCGACGTCGGTGCCGGTGTACTCCGGCGGTGCGACGCCGTCCGGGGCGAGTTCGCCGTAGGCGTTCAGTGCCGCGTTGGTGTGCCCGGGCAGGTCGATCTCGGGCACCACGGTGATGTGCCGGGCGGCCGCGTACGCGACGATCTCGGCGTACTGCTCCTTGGTGTAGTAGCCGCCGGGGCCGCCGTCCACCTCGGTGGACCCGCCGACGCTGGCCAGCCGGGGCCAGGAGTCGACGGCGATCCGCCAGCCCTGGTCGTCGGTGAGGTGCAGGTGCAGGTGGTTGAGCTTGTACCGGGCCAGGTGGTCGATGAAGCGCAGCACGTGCGGTACGGCGAAGAAGTGCCGGGCCACGTCGAGCATCGCGCCCCGGTAGCCGAACCGGGGATGGTCGTCGATTACGCCGCCGGGAATCGCCCACGGACCGGGCTGCCGCCGGGCGGACTCGATCTTCGGGGGCAGCAACTGCCGCAGCGTCTGCACCCCGTAGAAGAGCCCGGCCGCGGTGCGGGCCCGGACCACCACGCCGGAGGCGGTGATCTCCAGCCGGTAGCTCTCGGCCGAACCGCTGCCGGCCGCCGCCTTCCCGGCCCGGCCCGATGACGTCTCGTCGCCGGTCAGCAGCAGGGAGATCCCTCCCGGCACCTCGGTCTGGCCGGCGGCGACCACTGGCAGCGGATAGCCGGTGGGGCGGCGCAGCAGCTCGGCGAGGTGCCGGCCGACCGCGCTCGCCTCGGGGCTGGGGGTGGTCCGGATGGTCGTGCCGGGGGTCAGGATGAACTCGACCCTGGCGGCCGGCTCGACCCGGGCCGGGGCGGGCAGCACGTCGGTCAGCCGGGGTAGGGCGTCGTCGGTGGTCGCGAGGGGGGACCGGGACTGGAAGGCGGTAGGTCGCACGGCAGATCTCTCCGGGGGGAGCCGCAGGTGATTTCCGGGCAAATCTCATGAAACGTACGTTCGAAATGGCCAGGTGTCAAGGGTTGGTCACCCTGTGGTACGAGCCTTCCTCCGCACCTGGTCGATCCAGCCCAACGCCCAGGTGGCCCCGATTTCTTCCGCTGACTGATCTTGCTCATGGGATCGTTCCCATGCAACCTCGCGAACACGTACAGCCTTCGCAACTGTGCGGATTGTCACCGAACGGTCCCAACCTGCCTGTCGGTCGCTTAGCCTTCGCCCACCAGCAGCCGGCGGTTTCCCGCTGGTACGGGCAACCGTCCCCTGGGTACGTAGAGAGCGGCTAAACCTTCGTTCAGTGTCGAACGGCGCACGTGGGAGGGTCCGTTGACAGCGCAGCAGACGGCGGGACACAAGTACGTTTACGACTTCACCGAGGGCAACAAGGACCTCAAGGACCTGCTCGGTGGCAAGGGCGCGAACCTGGCCGAGATGACCAACCTCGGGCTGCCGGTTCCTCCCGGGTTCACCATCAGCACCGAGGCCTGCAAGGCGTACCTGAGCACCGGGAACCAGCCCGCCGGGCTGGGCGACGAGATCGACGCCCACCTGTCCGCGCTGGAAGCCGGGATGGGCAAGCGGCTGGGCGACCCGGCCGATCCACTGCTGGTCTCGGTCCGCTCCGGCGCCAAGTTCTCCATGCCCGGGATGATGGAGACGGTGCTGAACGTCGGGCTCAACGACGCGAGTGTCGAAGGACTCGCCCGCCAGGCCGGCGGCATGGCCGACCAGGCCGGCTCCGCCGACGGCGAGCGGTTCGCCTGGGACTCCTACCGCCGGCTCATCCAGATGTTCGGCAAGACGGTCTGCGACGTGCCGGGCGAGGACTTCGCGCACGCCCTCGACGACGCCAAGCGCGCCAAGGGTACCGAGAACGACCTCGACCTCGACGCGGACGACCTGCGGGCGCTGGTGGACGCGTACAAGACGATCTTCCGTAAGCACACCGGGCGGGAGTTCCCGCAACGACCCCGGGAGCAGCTCGAACTCGCCGTCAACGCGGTTTTCGAGTCGTGGAACGCCGAGCGGGCCGTGCTCTACCGCCGGCAGGAGCGGATCCCGGCCGACCTCGGCACCGCGGTCAACGTCGTGGCGATGGTCTTCGGCAACATCGGGCCGGACTCCGGCACCGGGGTGGCGTTCACCCGCGACCCGGCCAGCGGCGCGCAGGGCATCTACGGCGACTACCTGGCCAACGCCCAGGGCGAGGACGTGGTGGCCGGAATCCGGAACACCGTACCGCTGCAACAGCTCGAAGAACTGAACAAGCCGGCGTACGACGAACTGCTGGCGATCATGGCCCGGCTGGAGGGGCACTACCGCGACCTCTGCGACATCGAGTTCACCATCGAGCGCGGCAAGCTGTGGATGTTGCAGACCCGGGTCGGCAAGCGCACCGCCGCCGCCGCGTTCGTGATCGCCGCCCAACTCGTCGACGAGGGCCTGATCGACCTGGACGAGGCGCTGCACCGGGTCAACGGCGCCCAGCTCGCCCAACTGATGTTCCCCCGGTTCAAGCTCGACGCCGACCCGACGCCGCTGGCCCGGGGCATCGGCGCCTCGCCGGGCGCCGCCGTCGGCAAGGTGGTCTTCGAGGGGCGGCGGGCGGTCGAGCTGGCCGAGGCCGGCGAGGACGTGATCCTGGTCCGCCGGGAGACCAACCCGGACGACCTGCCCGGCATGATCGCCTCGCGCGGCATCCTCACCTCGCGCGGGGGCAAGACCAGCCACGCCGCCGTGGTCGCCCGGGGAATGGGCAAGACCTGCGTCTGCGGCGCCGACGCCCTCGACGTCGACGTCCGGGCGCGGAAGTTCACCGTGGACGGCCAGACGGTCGCCGAGGGGGACGTGGTCTCGATCGACGGCACCACCGGCAGGATCTACCTCGGCGAGGTGCCGGTCTGGCCCTCCGAGGTGGTGCGCTACTTCGAGGGCAGCGTGGACGGCCGGACCACGGACGATCCGCTGGTGGCCGCCGTACACCGAATCATGACGCACGCCGACGCGCAGCGGCGGCTGGGCGTCCGGGCGAACGCCGACACCGGCGAGGACGCGGCCCGGGCCCGGCGGTTCGGGGCCGAGGGGATCGGCCTGTGCCGGACCGAGCACATGTTCCTCGGTGACCGGCGCACGCTGGTCGAGCGGCTGATCCTGGCCCGGACCGACGACGAGCGGCAGGCGGCGCTGGCCGAGCTGCTGCCGTTGCAGCGGGCCGACTTCGGAGAGGTCTTCCGGGCGATGGACGGCCAGCCGGTCACCGTCCGGCTGATCGACCCGCCGCTGCACGAGTTCCTGCCCTCGCTGGAGGAGCTGGCCGTGCACGTCGCGGTCGCGCACGAGCGTGGCGAGGACGCGGCCCGGGACGAGGCCCTGCTCAGCGCGGTACGCCGGATGCACGAGCAGAACCCGATGCTGGGCCTGCGCGGGGTCCGGCTCGGGCTGGTCATCCCGGGGCTGTTCGCCATGCAGGTCCGGGCGATCGTCGAAGCGGCGGTGGAGTGCGCCAAGGCCGGCGGCAGCCCGAAGCCGGAGATCATGGTGCCGCTGGTCGGCGCGGTCCAGGAACTGGAGACGGTACGCGCCGAGGCCGAGAAGATCATCGCGGAGGTGACCCGGGAGCAGGCCGTCGAGGTGCTGATCGGCACCATGATCGAGGTACCCCGGGCGGCACTGACCGCCGGGCAGATCGCCGAGGCCGCCGAGTTCTTCTCCTTCGGTACCAACGACCTCACCCAGATGGGCTGGGGCTTCTCCCGGGACGACGTGGAGGGCGCCTTCTTCTGGCGCTATCTGGAGCTGGGCATCTTCGGCATCTCGCCGTTCGAGTCGATCGACGCCGACGGGGTCGGCCGGCTGATCCGGATCGCCACCGAGGAGGGCCGGGCGGCCCGGCCCGGGCTCAAGCTCGGGGTCTGCGGCGAGCACGGCGGCGACCCGGACTCGGTGCACTTCTTCCACGACGTGGGACTGGACTATGTCTCCTGCTCGCCGTTCCGGGTGCCGGTGGCCCGGCTGGAGGCCGGCCGCGCGGTAATCGAGTCCACCGGCTCCGACAGCCGCTGAGACCCCCGCACAACCTCTCTGCAGGCTGTCGGCCCGGTACCGGTGGTGACCAACGCCGCTCACCCCCCCGGACCCGGCCGCCGGCCGGGCCCCGGGCGCGGGGGGTCGCCCCGCCCCCCGGCGGGGGGGGGGGGGGCCGGGGGGGGGGGGGGCCCCCCCCCCCCCCCCCCCGGGGCCGGGGCCCCACGGCCGGTCACGGTCAGCGGGGGATCGCCAGGCCGATGGTCAGCGGGCGATCGCCAGGCCGAAGGGCACCGGCCCCAACGCCGCCACCAGCGGCCGGACCATCAGCACGAAGCTCTCCGGCCACCAGGCCGTCGACAGCAGGCCCAGGTCGACGATCCACTCCGCCGGCCACCCCAGCCAGCCGAGGAGATCGGCGGCGACCGCTTTCGCCGCCGGGTCGTCACCGGAGAGGAACGCGGACAACGGCGTCGACAGACTGGTCGGGTCCGCCATCAGCTCGGCCGGGCCGACCGTGTTCAGCGTCTTGACCACCCGGGTCTCCGGCAGCGCACGCTGGATCTCCACCGCCAGGCTGCTACCCGGATAGCGCAGCGCGGTGGCGATGCCGTCCGGCCCCTGCTCGACCGCGTTGGCGACGTCGAGCAGTACCGCACCGGCGAGGGCCGGGCGCAGCCCGCGCAGCACCGGTACCGACACCGCGCCCGGTAGCGCGTTCACCACGATCCCGGCCGAGGCCGCCTCCGCCAGCCCGGTCCGGCGTGGTCCGTCGGAGCGGCCGTCGGCCCAGGACAGCTCGCGGCCCGGGTCGCGTACCCCCACCAGGACCCGATGACCGGTCCCGTGCAGCCGGGTCGTCAGTGCCCGGCCCACGTTGCCGGAGCCGAGAATTCCGATCGTGCCCATCCGTACCGCTCCCTCCCGTCGGCGGCGGCTGGTCGCACCGCCCCGGCCAAAGCTAGGTTCGGCGGGCAGGACCTGGGAGTACGCACCTCAAGGTGCCCAAGGTACGCGGAGGTAGCCGATGACCACCCAGACCGCCGCGCAGCGCAGGGCGCGGGACCGGGCCGACCACCGGGAGCGGCTGGCCGCCTGCCCGACCCAGCGGGTGATCGCCGTGCTCGGCGACAAGTGGGTCGCCCTGGTGCTGAAGGAACTCGCCGCCGGTCCCCGGCGCTCCGCCGAGCTGGCCCGGGCGGTCGCGGGAGCGAGCCAGAAGATGCTCACCCAGACCCTGCGTGGACTGGAACGCGACGGTCTGGTCGCCCGGACCGTCGAGCCGGCGGTCCCGGTACGGGTCGGCTACCGGCTCACGGAGCTGGGGCGGAGCCTGCTGCCGGTGTTGTCGGCCGTCACCGAGTGGGCGGACCGGCACGCCGCCGACATCGACCTGGCCCGCAGCCGCTACGGCGACCGGCCGCTCGGCTCGCCGGCCGGGTTGTGACGCTGTCCCGGGCGCCGGCCGGGTTGTGACGCTGTCCCGGGCGCCGGCCTGTCACT
Organism: Plantactinospora sp. KLBMP9567; assembly: GCF_033446045.1. Classification (NCBI taxonomy): domain Bacteria; kingdom Bacillati; phylum Actinomycetota; class Actinomycetes; order Micromonosporales; family Micromonosporaceae; genus Plantactinospora; species Plantactinospora sp. KLBMP9567. The sequence goes on from NZ_JAWQRR010000037.1 coordinate 56,779, forward strand.
GCCGGCCGGGGGAGCGCCGGTCCCTGGAGGAGGACCAGAGGCCGGCGGGAAGGGCGGCCATCGGAGTACGGGTGGCCAGCGGCGCGTCCGGGTCGGTGGCCGGCGGGATCGCGGTCGCCACCGTCGGTTGCCGGACGGCGTCCCAGAGCGCGCCGAGCCGCTGGGCGGTCGGGCGGGCCTCGGCATGCAGCCGGACCAGGTCGGTCTCCGGGTGCACCACGGTGGTCAGGATCGCGTCCTCACCGGCCGGGTAGACGACCACGCAGCCTTCGGCGCCCCGGACCACGGACTCCCGCAGCGGCCCGTGCCCGACGAGGTTGGCGAAGCGGCCACCGATCCCGAGCCCCGCCGCGGAGAGGGCGGCGATGTGGTGCGGGTCGACGCCGGGCAGGTCGCTGACGACCAGCAACCCGTCCACGGCGGCCAGTACGGCACCCGATATCTCCGGCACCGCGCGGCGCAGCCGGTGTAGTTCGGCCAGCAGGGCGGCATCAGTGTTCACTGGTGACTTCTCCTTGGCGTTGGTCCGTGCCGCTGGACTTTGCTCGGTGCCGTCGCTTCCGTCGGTGGCTTCGTTGCCGCTCGGCGTCGCTTTCCGTCTATGGGGTTCGTTGCCCTATGGGTTCGTTGCCGCTCGACGTCGCCGGCTACTCTCCGGCGGCGCCGCCAGGTCGCCGTCCGGCGCGGTCCGTGCCGCCGCGGTCGGGCTGCCGCCCCCGGTGGAGCGCCGCCCGCTGCTCGCCGACCGCCGCCGGGGTCGGTGGTTCCCCGCCCGGTAACCTTCCGACTCCGGCACGCTACACCGAGCGAGGTCGCGATGCCGTCCCATGACCATCAGCGATCGTCCGGCAACTCTCGGCTGTTTGGCGGTTGCGTGCGGAGGGGCAGGTCAACCGCCTGGTGTGTCGGGCGTTCGTTGGTGCACCCGAGTCGGGAACCCCGGCGTAACCTGATCGACACGCGAACTTCGTTTCCCTCGTGACGGAGGTGTGGCCCATGGGCAGCGTGTGGGAAAACCTGGTGGTCGATTCCGCCGATCCGGCCCGGCTCGCGCGCTGGTGGGCCGAGGCGCTCGGCTACCAGATCGTCGCCGAGCTGCCGGACGAGGTGGAGATCCGTCGCACCCCCGACACGCTGCCCGGCCTGGTCTTCGTACCGGTGCCGGAGGGCAAGGAGACGAAGAACCGGCTACACATCGACCTCCGCCCGACCGACCAGGAGGCCGAAGTCGAGCGGCTGGTCAACATGGGGGCCCGGCACGTCGACGTCGGGCAGTCGCCGGACGACACCTGGACGGTGCTGGCCGACCCGGAGGGCAACGAGTTCTGCGTACTCGCCCAGCGGGGTTGACGGGGCCGGGGTCGGCCGGGTGAAGATCGGTGGCGTGATCAGCCAGCCTGACGCGGAGCGCCGGGTGGCCGAGCCGGCGAAGGACAGCGGCTACGGGCGGAGCCCGTACCAGCGGGACCGGGCCCGGGTGCTGCACTCGGCGGCGTTCCGGCGGCTGGCCGCGAAGACCCAGGTGCACACCGCCGGCACCGACGACTTCCTCCGTACCCGGCTGACCCACTCGCTGGAGGTCGCCCAGATCGCCCGCGAGATGGGCGGCCGGCTCGGCTGCGACCCGGACATCGTGGACGTGGCCGGGCTCGCGCACGACCTCGGGCACCCGCCGTTCGGGCACAACGGCGAGGCCGCGCTCGACGTGCTCGCCGCCGACTGCGGCGGCTTCGAGGGCAACGCGCAGACGCTGCGGGTGCTGACCCGGCTGGAAGCCAAGGTGTACGGCCCGGACGGCGCCTCCGCCGGGCTCAACCTGACCCGGGCCGCCCTCGACGCCACCTGCAAATATCCCTGGCCCCGCCGGCCGGGCCAGCAGAAGTTCGGGGTGTACGCCGACGACGCCGACACGTTCGGCTGGCTGCGCCGGGGCGCCCCGGACGGCGACGTCCGCTGCCTGGAGGCGCAGGTGATGGACTGGGCGGACGACGTGGCGTACTCGGTGCACGACGTCGAGGACGGCATCCACGGCGGCTACCTCCGACTCCGGCTGGCACAGCTGCGGGCCGACGCCGACGAGCGGGCCGCGCTCTGCGCCGACGTCGCCGGGCGGTACTCGACCGAGTCAGCGGACGACCTGGCCGAGGTGCTGGCCGGGCTGCTCGCCGACCCGGTGCTCGGCCCGCTCTGCGACTACGACGGCAGTCACCGGGCACTGGCCGCGTTGAAGGCGAGCACCAGCGTGCTGACCGGGCGCTTCGTCGCGGCGGCGGTCGAGGCCACCGAGGCGCGCCACGGCACCGGCCCGCTGCGCCGGTACGCCGCCGAACTGGTCGTCCCCCGGCGGATCCGCGCCGAGTGCGCGCTGCTGAAGGGGATGGCGCTGCGCTACGTGATGCGTCGCCCCGGCGCGCAGGACTGGTACGAGCGGCAGCGGGAGATCCTGACCGAACTGGTGACGGCGCTGCTGACCCGGGCACCGGACGCGCTCGACCCGGTCTTCGCGCCGCTGTGGAAGGCGGCCCTGGACGACGCCACCCGGCTCCGGGTGGTGGTGGACCAGGTCGCCTCGCTGACCGACCCGGCGGCGGTCGCCTGGCACCAGAGGCTTATGACCAAGTAATTTATTACCGATGGATGACCCTGTACTACAGCTGAATTGACGAGTTATTTCCAAATTTGCCTCTAATTCGTGCGACCCACATCGTAACGATCTCTTTGTCGCCCTTCTTCAGTAGTCTCATATGCGAGAGCCTGTTCCGTATTGGGAGGACATCCCTGTGCGAATCTGCGCCAGGCCATCTCATCGAAGTAGAGCCCGCCGAATTTAGTCGATCGTACGACCTCTAATAATTCACCAAGGGATAACCATTCAATTGGGTCTCGAAGCTGCGAAACTATGAATTGTATCGGGGTGTTTCGATGGGCGAACCGCTCCGGATCTCCAACTCGACTGGCGCGCGTTGGTCGTGAAGTCTTTGGTCAGCCCTTCGGGTCGACCAAAGGCTTCACGAACTCGGGTGGCGATGGATTGTTCCACGCTGCTCGAGGCGCTCCTGCTGAACTCTCCTAGCTCTGCAAGCTCACGTAGAATGGAGCTGGAAGATACGCCGAGCTCTCTAGCCAATTCGTAGACTCGGACCTTCAAGCCTCGGCCTCCGTCGTGTCCAGGTGCGTTCGGGGAGCCAAGGGGCCGACCACTGATCATGTGGGCTACCTCATCTCACACGTACCCGTGTACGCCAGAAGGTAGCTGCCGAATCGGCGCGTTGCATCGGCCGAACGTCTTGTGGCACTCCTACCCGGAGAGCAACGGAGTATCGATACTGCGATTGCCGTTGTCCGTCCCGGCCTAGCTTGGCGCGTTTGGCCGAGGCGCCGAGAATTCGGTGGTGACGGCGGCGGTCAGGAAGGCGGTCCACTGGGCCGAAGGGATGACCAGTGTCGAGCCTCCTCGATCCTTACTGTCGCGTACGGCGACGTGGGTCGGCAGGATTGCGCACTCGACACAGTCGCCGTTATGGGCGCTGTGGCTGCTCTTGAACCAGCGGCAGTGCTCAGATCGGGGTGGACACAGGCAGTTCGGAGTAGGCGATGGGCTGGACGTGACTTTCGTGCACCACGAACTTGCCGATCGCACCTGCTCCGTCCCCGGGACGGAGAACCTGGACGGTGACGTTCGGGAGTTCGGACATGGTGATCAGGTGGGCGATCTGGGCTCGACGGGTTTCGTCGCCGTTGACGCGCAGCCGTAGCGCTGCCTCGCCGATCACCGCATGCAGGTTCAGCGGCTCCTCCTCGTCGGTTAGCCGCCGCGCCCGCGCATGCCGGAACGAGACGAACCGTCCGGCGTGGTCAGGCCGGACGAATCCGGTAACTAGGATCGGCGCCTTGGCATACGCCTCGGTCTGCAACAGGCCGGGGATCGCCATGGACTCGAAGACGCACGCGCCGTCAGCGAGACCTTCGAGGCCGACATACGTCCGGGTACGACGTTTGGCCCACGGTGGTCACCAGGATCGGGAGTCGGCGCGGCTGGCGAGAGAGGCCAGCCGGTCGATGGCCGGCTGCTGGATGCCGCAGGCGCGCAGCACAGCGGCGAGGTCGTCGGGAAACTGCTGGTAGCGACCGCTGCGCCGAGAACGACGACGGGACGATCGGTGAGGTGGCCTGGCCTTCCACGATCACGTCGTGGTCTGTCCACCCGGCGATGGGCTTGCGAATCGATTTCGCACGTGGACCGTGCACTCTGACTGTATTCGTTTGCCCAGCCAGCCCCGAGCTGATTTTGATCGACCCTTGCGATGACCCGGAGCGGCAGCAGTTGGTCTGCCGACGGCCACGATGAACGCCGGAACCCGGAGCCGGCCGCTAACCGATCCGCACCGTACGGGTGCGAGTTGACCGGCGACCGGCTCCAGGGGCCGGGTTACCAGTCGGAGTTGGAGCCGTCCACGCCGAGGATGATCTGGTCGAAGGAGTTGCCGTCGTTGTCGTCGGTATAGCAGACGCTGATCTCGCCCCAGGGCGACGAGGTGAGCGCGATCTGTTCCTGCCGACCGGTCGTGGTCTGCCCGAGCACCTGACCGGGCAACCGGCCGGTGAAGCTACCGTCCGGGTTGGCGCCCCGGGCCGCGACGTCCTGCGCGGCGGTCGCCACCGTCCAGCCGACCACCACGTTGGCCTGGTCGTCGAGGCCGACCCTCGGCGCGACCGCAACGGTGGCGGTGGAGACCTCGACGTCGTTGTGCCGGGCCGCCGCCGCGCTGCTGAACGAGCGCAGCCACACCCCGGCGGTGCCGGTGTGGTCGGATTCCCAGGCGACGGCGAACTGGCCGGTGAAGTTGGCCGCGATCGCGGGACGGCGTTGCTGGCCGCCGGTGGCCGAGTTGGCCACCCGGCGGGACAGGTTCACCGCGCCGTTCGACCGGGCGAACCGGGCCAGGCCGACGTTGTACGACCCGTTCGCGTCCCCGTCCTCGTCCCAGACCACCAGCGCGTCACCGGAGGCGGAGACCGCCACGTCCGGGCGGTGGTGCTCGCCGGTCGACTGGCTGGCCTGCACCTCGTACGCCTTGGTGATGTTGTTGGTGTAGCCGGCGAGCCGGACGGTCGCCGGTGCGGTGCCCTGGACGTCCTCCCAGACCACGCTGAAGCCGACCGCCGTGGTGCTGTTCGGTGCGCCGTCCGGGTCGACCGCCACCTTCGGATAGAGCTGCTGGCCGTCGGCGGAGGCGTTGGCCCGGCCCGAGGCCAGCACGCTGCCGGTGGGCGAGACCACCCGGTACGGCACGTTGTAGAAGCCGTTGCCGTCCGGGTCGTCCGCCCAGACGACCACCACGTTGCCCCGGTCGTCGATGCCGACGTCCGGGGTGACGTGCTTCCAGTTCGTCCCGGAGGTGCCCCCGGCGGAGAGCTTCAGCTCGTAGACCGGGGTGCCGTTGTTGAACACCCGCAGGTAGATCTCGGAGTGGACGTCGTCCTCCGGCGTGGTCGTGTCGCGGTCGTCCTCCCAGACCACGGCGACCCGGCCGTTGCGGTTGGCAGCGATGGCCGGTACGTCCTGGTCGCCGGTGGCAGTGCTGTTGGCCGTGGTCCAGGTGACCGGTGCGGCCGCGACGGCCACGCCGCCGGCGGTCGGTGCCGCGGAACCACCCACCGGACGCCGAGCCGTCGGCCCGACGGCGGGCGTGGGGCTGGCGGCGGCGGTCGGAGTGGCGGCGGGCGTGGGGCTGGCGGCGGCGGTCGGAGTGGCGGCGGGCGTGGGGCTGGCGGCGGGTGTGCGGCCGACCGGTGTCGGTACGGCCAGCAGGGACGTGACGAGCAGTGCGGTGACAGGGGTCAACGGGGCACTTCCTCTCAGCCGGCCTGGAGGCCGGGACGGCCATCGGCGATGACGAACGAACCGGCGGTGGAGACCGGAGCACCGTGCTCGGTGACGCTGGTCACCGCCCGGAAGTCGGCCCGGATCTGGGTCCGGCCGATAGCGGTACGGACGTAGCCGCGCCGGTTGGAGAAGAACCTGATGTGCGGGTTGACGCTGCCGTTCGGGATCGCCGTGTCGGCGGAGCCGTTGCCGCCGGACGAGATCGAGGTACAGACCAGTTCGGTGCCGATCGTCGCCGACCCCGGGTTGGCGTAGTCCGCCTTGAGGTTGTTGGCCCACGCCTGGTGCACGTCGCCGGTGAGCACCAGCGGGTTGCGTACGCCACGCTGGGTCCAGCCCTGCTGGATGCGGGACCGGGAGGCGCGGTAGCCGTCCCAGGAGTCCATGTTGGCGGCGCCGGCCGCGTCGAGTTGCCGGGCGAAGAAGACCTGCTGACCCATGATGTCCCAGGTGCCGAGGTGCTGGCCGAGGCCGTCGAGCAGCCACGCCTCCTGGGCGGCGCCGGTCAGGGTACGGCCGGGCAGGTCGGCGTCGGCGCAGACCTTGCGGCCGTCCCCGCACACCTGGTCGTCCCGGTACTGCCGGGTGTCGAGCATGTGGAAGGTGGCCAACCGTCCCCACCTGATCCGCCGGTACAGCGCGATGCTGTTGCCGGACGGGGCGGAGCTGGGCCGCAGCGGCAGGTTTTCGTAGTACGCCCGGTACGCGGCGGTACGCCGGGCGGTCCACTGTGCGGCGGTCAGCGCCGGGGTGTTGTTCTCCCGCACCGTGCCGGCGTAGTTGTTCTCCACCTCGTGGTCGTCCGGCACCAGAAGCCACGGCGCGGCCGCGTGTGCCGCCTGGAGATCCGGGTCGGACTTGTACTGGGCGTACCGGCGCCGGTAGTCGGCCAGCGAGACGATCTCGGCGCCGGCGTGTTCGCGTACCGAGCCGGTGGTGGTGGCGTCCTCGTAGAGGTAGTCGCCGAGGTGCAGCACCAGCCCCGGGTTGTCCTCGGCCATCCGCCGGTACGCCGTGTAGTAGCCGGACTCGTAGTGCGCGCACGAGGCGAAGGTCATCACCAGGTCCCGGCCGAAGCTGCCGGCCGCCGGCGCGGTCCGGGTACGTCCCACCGGTGAGATGTGCCCCTGGGCCCGGAACCGGTAGAAGTAGTCGGCGTCCGGGGCGAGGCCGCCGGCGACCACGTGTACGGAGTGCGCGTCGGCGTACCGGGCGGCGACCGAGCCGGCGGCGACCAGCGAGCCGAACCGCTCGTCGGTCGACACCTGCCACTCGACGGTGACATCCGCGTTGGCCATTCCGCCCTGGCCGTCGGCGTTCAGCGGCGACGGGGCGAGCCGGGTCCACAGCACGACGCTGTCCGGTGCCGGTTCGCCGGAGGCGACGCCCAGCTTGAACGGGTACGGGCTGGCGGCAAGGGCATTCCGCAGCGGTAACGCCGCCGTACCGGCGGCACCGAGTCCAGCTAGGACGAAGATGCGGCGATTGATCTTCCTCATGGCCGGTAACCTTGGGACCCCCGGATTAACGGGGCAAGCACCGTCGCGAAACCCCAGATGACAGCGGGCTGTCGCATCGAGCCGGGCGGATGCCCGCCAGCCCCGCTCGGTGGGGTCTTCGGTCCGGCCGGCGGCCGGAACTGCCATCAGCCGACCCGGCGCGCTGCGGCACGCCGGCCCGGCAGGTCGAGCCACTGCCGGAGGGTCAGCAGGCGCGGGTGCTCCCGACGGAGCGCCGTGATGTCGGCCGCGTAGCCGGATTCGCCGAACCAGAACAGCATCCGGGCCTCCGGCCCCATCAGCCGGAGCAGGGCCTTCGGTGGCCGGGTCAGCCGGACCCGGCGACCGGAACCGCGCAGCGTCTCGGCGATCCGTGGCACGGTCAGCTCGTCACCGGCGAGTTCGACGGCCCGGCCCACGTACGCCTCGGGATGGGTGAAGGCCAGTCGGGCGAAGACCCCGATGTCGGGTACGGCGACCATCTGCAGCGGCTTGTCGGAGCCGAGCGCGGCCAGCATCACGCTCAGCCCGATGCTGGCGCCGCGCATCGTGAAGACCTCGGTGAGAAGGTGGTCGGCCGAAGGATGGTCCAGTCCAGCGAGGTGTCCCGGAGGTGCTGTTCGATCCGCCACTTGGTGTCGAAGTGCGGGATGCCGCGTACCCGATCGACCCCGCCCACCGAGGTCTGGACCAGGTGCCGCACGCCGGCCGCGACCGCCGCGTCGATCAGGGTCCGGCCCTGCCGGACCTCGCCCTCCGGGCCGGCGGTGCGCGAGTTCTGCACCCCGAACACGCCGTGCACGCCGGCCAGCGCGGGGCGCAGCGAGCCGGCGTCGGCCAGGTTACCGGCGCGGACGTCGACGCCGCGGGCCGCGAGGGCTCGGGCACGCGCTCCGGCGGGATCGCGGGTCAGGGCGCGGACCGCCCAGCCGCCGTCGTCGAGCAGCGCGTCGACCACCGCGCCGCCCTGGTTGCCGGTCGCGCCGGTGACCAGGATGATCCGTCGGTCGTCGTCGGGGGTGGGGCTGGTGGCCACGGCTGCGCTCCGCCGTCCCGGGGAGATCTCCGGGTACGGTAATAGTGAACGAGGTGATGATTTCCTAGTTCACTATTACTGCGGGAAGTGTTTCCGGAAGGGACACCGATGTCAAGCCGAGCCGAACCGCCGGCCGACGACGATGCCGTACGCCTCGGGCAGTTGCTCGGCAGCGCCTGGCGTACCTTCTCCCGGCTCGGGCAGGCCCAGTTCGCCGAGTCGCGTCTCTCGGCCGCCCGGGTCCGGCTGCTGCTCGCCCTGGTCGCCGCCCCGAGCAGCCGGATGGGCGACCTCGCCGCGCAGCTCGGGGTCACCGCCCGCGCGCTCACCCCGATCACCGACGCGCTGGAGTCCGAGGGACTGGCGGTACGGGTCGTCGACCCGGCCGACCGGCGCGCCTTCCGGCTGCGGCTCACGGAGGCGGGCACGGCCCAGGCGGAGCGGCTCGGCGCACTTCAGGCCGAGATCAGCGACCGCATCTTCGGCGGGCTGGGCGGCCCCCAGCGGCGGCAACTCGCCCGCCTGCTGACCGCGTTCCTCGACTCCGCCAAGCTCGACCAGCCGGGCGATCCCTGCTGACCAGCCGGGCGATCCCTGCCGAGCCCGGTTCCGGGGCGGAGATCGCCGCCGATTACCCGATCATGGCCGCACGCCCGCGCCGCAGGTGGAACGCTCCTTGATAGGACCGCGTCGTCGACGAGTAACTGGAGTGGGCATGGATGCCAGGACATTCGTGGTGGACGGCGGCACCAGCGGGCTCGGCAAAGAGGTCGCCCGGATCCTCGCCGCCGACCACCGGGTCGTGATCCTCGGCAACGTCTCCGACGAGGTGTCCCGGAGCCGTGACGAACTGGGTTGCGACGGCATCGTCTGCGACATGTCCCGGAGCGAGCAGGTCCGGGACGCCCTGGCGGAGGTCGTCGCCCGGTACGGCTCGATCGACGGACTGGCACACTGCGCGGCGATGTGGGCCGGCGGAAAGCTGGAGGAACTCTCCCCGGAGGTGATCCGCCGGGCGATCGAGGTGAACGTGCTGGGTACGGCGTACCTGATGCACGAGGCGCTGCTCCGGATGCGCGAACAGGGGTACGGCAACATCGTCTACGTCAGCGCGCTCGCCACCGACGTGCCCCGTCCCGGCATCCCGCTCTATCGGGCCACGAAGAGCTTCGGCACCAGCCTGGTCGAGTCGCTGGCCGAGGCGCAGGGCACGAACAGCATCAAGGTGATGGAGATCCATCCCGGCCCGATGCCCACCAAGCTCCAGGAACGGGTCGGCGCAGACTTCCTCGACACGATCTTCGCAAAGCCCGAGCAGGTGGCGACCGAGGTCGTCCGGCTGCTGCTGCTCGGCGCCGACGACCTGTACGTCTCGGGGCAGAGGGTGCTCCGCGCCGACGGACGTTGGTAACCCGGGGCGATGGTCAGCGCCGGGCCGGCGTCCGCCGAGCCACCACCCTCGGCGTGGGCGCCACTGCGGGTGGCGACCTACCGCAGCCTCTGGGTGGCGATGCTGGTCGCCAACATCGGCACCTGGATGCAGACCGTCGGCGCCCAGTGGCTGCTGATCGACGAACGGAACGCCTCCACCCTGGTCTCCCTGGTGCAGACCGCCAGTACCCTGCCGATCCTGCTGCTCGCACTGCCGGCCGGTGCCCTGGCCGACACCCTCGACCGGCGGCGGCTGCTGATCGCCGTGCAGTTCTTCATCGTCGCGGTGGGGGTGGCACTGACCCTGCTCACCGCGACCGGGCGGATGCCACCGGCGCTGCTGCTCACCCTCACCTTCGCCTTCGGCGTCGGGCAGGCGCTCACCCTGCCGGCCTGGGCCGCGGTCATCCCCGACCTGGTGCCGCGCAACCTGTTGCAGTCCGCCTCCGGGCTCGGCTCGATCAGCGTGAACGTGGCCCGTTCGGTCGGCCCGGCGGTCGCCGGCCTGCTGATCGCCCGGACCGGCGTACCGCTGGTCTTTGCCCTCAACACGCTGGCCTTCCTCTTCTTCGCGCTCACCCTGATCCGCTGGCAGGCCGGGAATTCCCGCTCGGTCGAGGTGCCGGAACGGTTCACCGCGGCGCTCCGGGCCGGCGGCCGGTACGTCCGGCACTCGCCGATCGTGCAGCGGCTGCTGCTCCGGGCGCTGCTCTTCCTGGTACCCGGTAGCGCGCTCTGGGCGCTGCTGCCGCTGATCGCCAACCAGCGGCTCGGGCTCGGCGCCGGCGGGTACGGTGTACTGCTGGCCGCGCTCGGCGTCGGGGCGGTGGCCGGCGGGCTGGTGCTGCCCTGGGTCCGGGCGAAGCTCTCGCCGAACCTCTTCCTGCTGGCCGCCGGGCTGATCTACGGGGCGGCCATGCTGGTGGTGGCGCTGGTTCCGATGGAGGCGGTCGTGCTGGTCGCGCTGGTGCCGGCCGGTCTGGCCTGGGTGACGGTGCTCTCCAACGTAAACGCCGAGATCCAGCTCTTCCTCCCCGGCTGGGTACGCGCCCGCGGCCTCGCCGTCTACCAGGTGGTGTTCGCCGGTGGACAAGCTGTCGGCGCCCTCGCCTGGGGCATCGTCGCCGACGCGGCGAGCCTGGTCCTCGCGTACGTCGCCGCCGGGCTGCTGATGGTCCTCGGCGCGCTGACCGTGAAGATGTGGCCGCTGCCGGACCTGCGCGCCGTGGAGCGGGACCCCGCGACGCACTGGCCCGACCTCGAGCTGGTGCACGAGCCGGACCCGAGCGTCGGGCCGGTGATGGTGGTGCTGACGTACACGGTCCGGGAGGAGCAGCGGGAGCGGTTCGTTGCCGCGATGGAGGAGGTCCGGGCGGCCCGGCAGCGTACCGGTGCGTCGCGCTGGGGCCTGTTCCGGGAGGGCGAGTCGGCGGACCTCTTCGTGGAGGTCTACGAGCTGCCCTCCTGGGACGAGCACCTGCGCCAGCACGGCGGCCGGCTGACCAAGGCAGACCAGGCCGCCGAGCTGCGGGCGCTGGCACACGCCGAGGGGGTACCGCAGGTGAGTCACCTGCTGCCGGCCGAGGCCAACCCCTGACGCGTTCTCCCGCCGAGCCGGCGGCGGGGGTGGGTCAGGACTCGACCGGTTCCCGGGGGCCGATCGGCTCGCGGACCAGCGCGCCGTCGACGTAGCAGTACTGCCAGTCCTCGCGTGGCTCGATCGAGCGGATCAGCGGGTGCCCGGTCTCGGAGAAGTGCGCGGTCGCGTGCCGGCCCGGCGAGTCGTCGCAGCAGCCGACCGCGCCGCAGGTCAGGCACATCCGCAGGTGCACCCAGTCCTCACCGGCGTCGGCGCACTCCCGGCAGATCTCCCCGTCGGTCTCGGTGATCTGGATCCGGTCCAGGTGGGTGCAGGCCGTGCTCATGGTCTCCTCGCGGACGTAGCGCCAGCGGGACCGGAGGAGCTGGTCCGGGATGACCCGGGCCAGGTACCGGGACTGCGCCGCGAACATCGGGCTGAGTACCGCGAGGATCAGGACGTACAGCGCGACGAACGGTCCGATCCGGTCGTCGAGCCCGGCGCCCAGCGCCAGGGTGGCCAGGATCAGCGAGAACTCGCCCCGGCCCAGCACGGTCAGCCCGACGTTGGCCGCGCCGCGCTGGTTGAACCCGAAGAGCGAGCCGGTGATCAGGCCGGCGCTGACGTTCACCACGATCGTCACCGCGACCGCGATCGCCACCGGTACGGCCACCGAGCCGAACGCCCCGACGTCGATGCTCAACCCGAAGGCGACGAAGAAGACGGCGGCGAAGACGTCCCGCAGCGGCAGGACCAGTCGCTCCACCCGTTCCCGTACGGCGGTCCGGGCGACGACGAGGCCGATCATGAGCGCGCCGATCGCGTCGGAGACGCCGACCTCGGCCGACAGCCCGGCGACCAGCACCACCAGCCCGACCATCCCGATGGCGAGCAGTTCGTCCTCGTGACTGCCGATCAGCCAGCCGACCGCCCGGGAGCCCCACCTCGCCACCGCGACCAGCAGCAGCAGGTAGCCGAAGCTCATCCCGATGTGCAGGGCGATCTCGCCCGGGGAGGAGGCGCCGGCCAGGATCGGGGAGAGCAGGGCCAGGTAGAAGGCGAGGAAGAGGTCCTCGATCACGATGATGCCGAGGATGATCGGCGTCTCGGCGTTGGCCAGCCGGCGCAGCTCGATGAGCAGCTTGGTGGCGATCGCCGAGGACGAGATGCCGAGCGCCCCGGCGATCACGAAGGCCTCGGGGGTGCCCCAGCCGAGGGTGAAGCCGAGCGCGAGCCCGACCCCGACGTTCAGTCCGATCGAGCAGCCGGCGGCGATGAAGAGCCGCTTTCCGCTGCCGAACACCTGCCGCACCGGGAACTCGACCCCGAGGTTGAACAGCAGCAGCACCAGGCCGATGGCGGCGAGCAGGGCCAGGTCCTCGGGATGCTCGACCAGCACCGGGCCGGGGGTGGCCGGCCCGAGCAGGATTCCGGTCAGCATGAAGAACGGCACGCTGGGCAGGCCGACCCGGCGGCCCGCCCGGGCCAGCAGGCCGGCGACCAGCACGATCGCGCCGAACCCGATCAGATCGGCGTGCATGGGGTCTCCAATCGGGTGGCGTCGTGTCGGGCGGGGAACCCGGTGACGTCAGGCGAAGGGCGTCAGGCGAAGGGCGGGCGGAGGTCAGCCGGGCGGCATCAGGTGAAGGGCGGATGGAGGTCGGCCGGAGGACGTCAGGCGAAGAAGGTCCCGCCGAGTACGGCGCCGACCTTGCGGGACTGCTCCTCGGAGAGTTCGACGACCGCGGTGGGCTCGTCGGAGCGGGAGGTGAAGACGTAGAGGTCGCGGGTGCCGTCCCGGCGTACCACCACCGAGACGCGGGTACCGCCGTGCCCAAGATCGATGTCGTACCGCTTGCCGATGCCCGGCAGCTCCTGCACGTGTACGCCCTGCCCCATGACCTCTCCCCAGACGAGTGGCCGCCCCCGCGGGCGGGCCGATGGTCGGCGACCGGCCGGTCAGGGGGTGATCCGTGCCGCCAGCCTACGTCCCCGATCGGCGGATCGGCGGCCCCGGGCACCCGGAGTTCGGTGACTTAGGCTAGCCTAAACTAATGGCGGAAAGTTCGAACGGGACCGGGATCAGGTACGCCACCGTACTCCGCACGGCATGGCTCACGCCGCACATGATCCGCGTGGTGCTCGGCGGGGACGGGCTGGCCGGGTTCACGGCCGACACCTACACCGACCACTACGTGAAGTTGATCTTTCCGTCGGCCGGGGTCGACTATCCGGTGCCGCTCGACCTCGACCTGGTCAAGCGCGAGCTGCCCCGCGACCAGTGGCCCCGGCTGCGCACCTACACCGTGCGCGCCTGGGACGCGGCGGCCCGGGAGCTGACCCTGGACTTCGTCTACCACGGCGACGAGGGGCTGGCCGGCCCGTGGGCCGCCGGCGCCCGGCCCGGGGACCGGGTGATGTTCCGGGGGCCCGGCGGCGGGTACGCCCCGGACCCGGCGGCCGACTGGCACCTGCTGGTCGGCGACGAGAGCGCTCTGCCGGCGATCGGTGCCGCGCTGGAGCGGCTGCCGCAGGGCGTCCCGGCCCGGGTATTCGTCGAGGTCGACGGCCCGGCCGAGGAACAGCACCTCGCCACCGAGGCGGAAGCCCAGATCGTCTGGGTGCACCGTGCCGGCCGGGTCGTCGGTGAAGCCCTGGTCGAGGCGGTACGCGCGGCCACCTTCCCGCCCGGCGAGGTGCACGCCTTCGTGCACGGTGAGGCGTACTTCGTCCGCGAGCTGCGCCCGATGCTTCGCGGCGAACTCCGGGTGCCGAAGGACCTGCTCTCCATCTCCGGCTACTGGCGGCGCGGCGACGACGACGAGAGCTGGCGCTCCGCCAAGCCGGACTGGAACCGGCAGGTCGAGGCCGAGGAATCGGCAACGGTCGGCTGAACCGCGCCTCGCACCGCCACCCCCTTCGCCGGTCAGGTCCGCCCGGCAGGGCAGGATGTAGGCCGGAGGGGGTGAGGCGGTGGCCGGGCGGATCCGCGACGAGGACATCGCGCTGGTACGGGAGCGCACCTCGATCGCCGACATCATCTCCGAGACCGTCACGCTCAAGTCGGCCGGCGGCGGCAACCTCAAGGGACTCTGCCCGTTCCACGACGAGAAGACTCCGTCGTTCACCGTGGCCCCCGCCCGAAATGTTTACTTCTGTTTTGGCGGCGACACTCGGGTGCTGACCCGGTCCGGCGTACGGGAGATCAGGGACCTGGCCGGTGGCAGCCACTCGGTGCTGACCACCGGGGGGCGGTGGGTCGAGGCGCCCTTTCACTCGTTCGGCGAGCAGCCCGTCCTGCGGGTGCACCTGAGCCGAAACGGGCAGAAAAAGGTGATCCGGGCGACGGCGAACCACCGCTGGTTCGTCCGGGCGGGGCGAGACCGCAAGCGGCACCTGGAGCGGGTGACGGAACAGTTGCGGACAGGTGACCGGCTGGCCTACATCTACCCACGGTCGCTGACCACCCGTGACGGTGGCCACGAACTGCGCCCGTCCCCGTACGGGATCGCCCGGGGCGTCGTCTTCGGCGACGGGACTCTACTCAACGGCGGCAGTGTGGCCCTGCTCTACGGCGGCAAGGACGCGGAACTGCTCAAGTGGTTCCCGCTCAGCCACACCTACCAGCGGGACAACGGGTTGACGGTGACCGGCCTGCCGGCGTACTTCAAGACGGAGCTGCCACCGCTCGACGAGTCGCTGTCCTACCTCTTCGGCTGGCTGGCCGGCTACTTCGCGGCGGACGGGGACGTCGCCGCCGACGGCTGCATCTCGCTCAACTCGACCTCACGCACACACCTGGAGTTCGTCCGCGACCTCTGCACCCGGATCGGCGTTGGCAGCTACGGGATCCGGGAGTACATCCGCACCGGCTTCAAGGACTACCTCCGGCCGAACGGCGAGCTGGGCTACACCGGGCCGGTGTACCGGCTGACGCTGATGGGTTCGGACCTGCCGGAGGACTTCTTCCTGATCTCCGCCCACCGGGAGCGGTTCCTCGCCCATCGCAAGGCGTACGAGCGCCGGGGCTGGACCGTCGAGCGGGTCGAGGACCACGGCGAGGTAGAGGAGGTCTTCTGCCCGGTGGTCGAGGGCACCCATGCGTTCGTGCTGGAAGACAACATTCTCACCGGCAACTGTCACGGGTGTGGGGCCGGCGGCGACGCCATCAAGTTCCTGATGGACGCCGAGCACCTGACCTTCGTCGAGTCCGTCGAACGCCTCGCCGACCGGGCCAACATCCAACTGCGCTACATCGAGGCCGGGCCCGCGCCGGTCCGGCCGCAGCAGGGGCAGAAGCAGCGCCTGGTCGCCGCGCACGCCGCCGCCGCCGAGTTCTACGCCGGTCAGCTCGGCACCGCCGGGGCCCGGCCGGCCCGGGAGTTCCTGGCCCAGCGCGGCTTCGACCGTACGGCGGCCCAGACGTACGGCTGCGGCTTCGCACCGGACGCCTGGGACCTGCTCACCAAGCACCTGCGGCAGAAGGGCTTCACCGGCCAGGAACTGGTCACCGCCGGGCTGGCCCGGGAGGCGCGCTCCGGCTCGCTGATCGACCGGTTCCGGCGCCGGCTGTTGTGGCCGATCAAGGACCTGACCGGCGACGTGATCGGTTTCGGCGCCCGCAAGCTCTTCGCCGACGACGACGGCCCGAAATACCTGAACACCCCCGAGACGCCGATCTACAAGAAGTCGCACGTGCTCTACGGCATCTCCCAGGCGAAACGGGAGATCGCCCGGCAGGGGCGGGCGGTGATCGTCGAGGGCTACACCGACGTGATGGCGTGCCACCTGGCCGGGGTACCGACCGCGGTGGCAACCTGCGGCACGGCGTTCGGCGTGGACCACATCTCGGTGCTCCGCCGGCTGCTGATGGACACCGACGCGGTGGCGGGCGAGATCATCTTCACCTTCGACGGCGACGCCGCCGGGCAGAAGGCGGCGCTGCGGGCCTTCGAGGACGACCAGCGGTTCGTCGGGCGTACCTTCATCGCGATCAGCCCGGACAACATGGACCCCTGCGAGCTGCGGCTGGCAAAGGGCGACCTGGCGGTGCGCGACCTGGTCGCCCGCCGCGAGCCGCTGGTCGACTTCGCGCTGCGCCAGGTACTCAACCGGTACGACCTGGACACCGTCGACGGCCGGGTGGAGGCGATGCGCCGGGCGGCGCCGCTGGTGGCCAAGCTCAAGGACCGGGAGAAGCGCCCGGAGTACGTCCGCAAGCTGGCCGGCGACCTCGGCATGGAGATCGAGCCGGTGCAGCGGGCGGTACTGAACGCCGCCGCGCAGCAGGGGACCGGGCAGTCGCGCCGGGGCAACGGCGCCGGGCCGCCCCCGTCGCAGCGGCCGGTGGTCGAGCCGGTCTTGGACAACCCGCAGTCGCTGGTCGAGCGGGAGGCGCTCAAGCTCGCCCTCCAGGTGCCGGTGCTGGCCGGCCCGATGTTCGACGCGCTCGCGGCGGAGGTCTACCTGCATCCCGTACACCGGGCGGTGCGGGCGGCGATCGGGGCGGCCGGCGGCGCGGCGGCGGCGGCCACCGGCGCGGTCTGGATCGAGCGGGTCCGGGACGCCTGCGGCGACCTGGCCGCGGCCGCGCTGGTCGGCGAGCTGGCAGTGGAGCCGCTGCGACTCGACACCGAGCCCGATCCCCGGTACGTCTCGATCACCCTGGCCCGGCTGGAGTGGGGCTCGGTGACCAGCCGGATCCGGGACCTGAAGTCGAAGGTGCAGCGGGTCAATCCGACCGCCAACAAGGACGAGTACTTCGCGCTCTTCGGGGAGCTGCTCTCCCTGGAGCAGCACGCGCGAGCCCTGCGTGAGCAGGCGATGGGGGGGCTGTAGCCGGTGGAGGCGTTCAACCTGTTCCGTCGCGGGCGGAAGCTGCCGGCCGACCAGCGTCCCCGGCTGGAGCCCGGCGAGCGGGTGCTCGACTGGGCCCGGGTGGCCGACGGCGAGGAGATCGTGGTGGTCACCGACCGCGGGCTCTGGCTGCCGGCCGAGGCCGCCCGGCTGGGCTGGCACGATGTGCACAAGGCGGTCTGGTCGGGTCGGGACCTGGCGGTCACCCCGGCCGAGCTGGTCGAGGAGCGGGCCGACTACCGGGTGGTGGCCGACGGGACGGTACGCACGTACCTGCTGCTCGATCCGGGTGACGTGCCGCACCAGGTGCGGGCCCGGGTGACCCGGTCGGTGGCGTACACGGCACACCACCGGCTGCCCGACGGAGGTCTGCGGATCGCCGCCCGGCAGGTGCGCGGCGTCGACGGCCTGACCTGGACGGTCCGCTACGACCCCGGTACGCCGGTCGACGACCCCGCCGTGCTGGCCGAGACCGACCGGCTGGTGGCGGCGGCCCGGTCCGGTACCGACCCGGACCTCTGAGCCGCCCGCCCGTCCCGGCCATCGCCGGACCGGCCGTGGAGCGGGCTGGCCGTGGAGCGGGTTGGTTGTCGAGCGGGCTGGCTGTCGAGCGGCCGGCTGTCGTCGGTGATCCGAGCCGGGGCGGGCCCGGGCTGGTGGCCGGGCTGACCTGGGCGGTGCCGAGGCGGAAACTCGGTAGGACGTGTCGGACCCGGCGGTTATGGTCGAGCCCGTGGCTAAGGACGGGGTTCTCATCCAGGCGCGAGGGCTGGTCAAGCGGTTCGGGGATTTCACCGCCGTCGATGGGATCGACGTCGACGTGCGGGCGGGGGAGGCGTTCGGTTTCCTCGGGCCCAACGGCGCCGGCAAGAGCTCGACCATGCGGATGGTCGGCTGTGTCTCGCCGCCGACCGGGGGCGAGTTGCAGATCATGGGGATGGATCCCCGGCGGGACGGGCCGGCGATCCGGGCCCGACTCGGCGTCTGCCCGCAGTTGGACAACCTCGACCCCGAGCTGACCGTCCGGGAAAACCTGACCACCTATGCGCGCTACTTCGGCATCCCGCGCCGGGTGGCCCGGGAGCGCGCCGCCGAGCTGCTCGACTTCGTGCAGCTCACCGAGCGGGCGGGCAGCAAGGTGGAGCCGCTCTCCGGCGGCATGAAGCGGCGGTTGACCATCGCCCGCGCGCTGGTCAACGAGCCCGACATCGTGTTGCTCGACGAGCCGACCACCGGGCTGGACCCGCAGGCCCGGCACCTGGTCTGGGAGCGGCTTTTCCGGCTCAAGCAGCAGGGGGTCACGCTGGTGCTGACCACCCACTACATGGACGAGGCCGAGCAGCTCTGCGACCGGCTGGTGGTGATGGACGGCGGCCGGATCGTCGCCGAGGGCTCGCCGCGCGCGCTGATCGAGCGCTACTCGACCCGCGAGGTGGTCGAGCTGCGCTTCGCCGGTGAGACCCAGGAGTCCTTCGCGGGCAAGCTGGACGGGCTCGCCGAGCGGATCGAGGTGCTGCCGGACCGGATCCTGCTCTACGTCACCGACGGCGACAGTGCGGTGGCCGAGGTGCACGCCCGGGCGCTGACCCCGGCCAGCGTGCTGGTCCGGCGCAGCAGCCTGGAGGACGTCTTCCTGCATCTCACCGGCCGGACGCTGGTGGACTGAGATGGCGCTTCTGGAAGGCACGGCGGCCACCCACTCCCGGTCCGGACTGGTCGGGCGGTTCCCCGCGCTGGCCGTGCTCGAATACAACCTCGTCGCCTACCGCCGCACCTGGCGGGCCGGCGTCTTCTCGTCGTTCCTGCTGCCGCTGCTCACCATGGTCGGCTTCGGGGTGGGCGTCGGGGCGTACGTCGACGCCCCGGTGGCCGGGGTGCCATACCTGGACTTCCTCGTGCCGGGGTTGATCGCCTCGACCGCGCTCCAGGTCGCGATCGGCGAGTCGACCTGGCCGGTGCTCGGCAACTTCGAGTGGATCAAGATCTACTTCGCACAGGCGGCGACGCCGCTGCGGGTCGCCGACATCCTCGGCGGGCAGCTCGGCTTCGTACTGTTCCGGGTGCTCACCAGCAGCCTCGCGTTCCTGCTCGTGGCGGCGGCGTTCGGCGCGCTGCACTCGCCGTGGGCGCTGGCCACGCTGCCGCTGGTGGCGCTGATCGGGGCGGCGGTGGCCGCGCCGGTCTTCGCCTACAGCTCCTCGGTGCGCAGCGACAGCTATCTGGCGCTGCTGTTCCGGTTCGCGGTGATCCCGATGACCCTCTTCGCCGGAGTGTTCTTCCCGGTCGAGTCGCTGCCGGTGGTGCTGCGCTGGCTGGCGTACGCGTCACCGCTCTGGCACGGGGTGGACCTGTGTCGGGCCGCCACCCTCGGCGTCGCGCCGGCCTGGTCGGTCCCCGGTCACCTGCTCTACCTCGCCGCCTGGGCCGCCGTCGGCTGGTGGCTGGCGCACTCGGCGTTCCGCCGCCGGCTGGTGGTCTGAGCCGCGCCGCCGGCCGGCCCGCGTTCCCGCCCGATCCGACCAGAAGAGAGAGGGTTCCGTGGTCAGCATCGTCCTGCCTCGGCTGATCAGTTTCGAGGGCGCACCCCGCCGCGCGGCCTCGGTGGCCGAGCGCAACGTCGCGGCGTTGAAGTCCGCGTACTGGGTGGTGCTGATCTCGGGCTTCTTCGAGCCGTTGCTCTATCTGCTCTCCATCGGCGTCGGGGTGGGGGAGCTGGTCGGCGACCTGACGCTGCCCGCCGGCACAGTGGTGTCGTACGCGGCCTTCGTCGCGCCGGCGATGCTGGCCGCCTCGGCGATGAGCGGGGCGCTGGCCGAAACGACGTTCAATTTCTTCGGGAAGATGAAGTACATGAAGCTGTACGACGGGATCCTCGCCACCCCGGTGCAGCCGTTCGAGATCGCCCTCGGCGAACTGGGCTGGGCGATGCTGCGGGGCACTCTCTACTCGGCGGCGTTCCTGGCCGTGATGGTGGGGCTGGACCTGACCAGCGGCATACGCGCGCTGATCGCCTTTCCGGCCGCCGTACTGGTCGGATTCGCGTTCGGCGCGCTGGGCATGGCGCTCTCCACCTTCATGCGCAGTTGGCAGGACTTCGACCTGATGGGCTCGGCCCAGTTCGCCCTCTTCCTCTTCTCCGGGACGTTCGTGCCGGCCGAGGCGTACCCCTCGGTGCTGCGCTGGGTGATCGAGGTGACGCCGCTCTACCGCGCGGTGCACCTGGTCCGGGGCATCACCGTGCAGGGCGGCGGCTGGGGCGAACTCCTCGACGTCGTCTACCTGCTCGCGCTGACCGCGCTCGGCCTGGTCGTCGCCGGCCGCCGGATGGGCCGGCTGCTCTGCAAGTGAGGCCGGACGTGCCCGGGGAGTTCGCCGGCCCGGCCCTGGCCGTTGGACCGACGCAGCCGTCTCGGATGGCTACTTTAAGTAGTTGGCCGGTAGCGCCGGCTGGAATGCGTCGTCCGGCGGCGCCGTGGCGAGGAGGGCGGCATGACTGGCAAACAGATGTCCACGTCGCCGGGCCGGCTGCCCCGCAGCGCCTGGGCCGAGGTGCTGCGCCGGACCCTGCGGGAGGCGCAGGCGGACAACGTCACGGACTGGGCGGCGGCGCTGACCTACTACGGGGTGCTGTCGCTCTTCCCGGCCCTGCTGGTGCTGGTGGCGGTGCTGGGGCTGCTCGGCGACGCGGCGGTGCGCGGGGTGCAGAACGTGATCCGGGACGTCGTGCCCGCGCCGTCCGCGCGGGACATCCTGCTCACCGGGATCCTGGTGCTCCTGGTGTTCAGCGGGCGGCTCTCCGCCCAGGTCGGCCGGCGGCTGGGGGTCGGCGAGGCCGGAGTGACGGCGTGGGACATCGGCAAGTGGCCGGTACTGGTGCTGCTGGTCAGCCTGATCTTCACGGTGCTCTACTGGGCGGCGCCGAACGCGCGTCAGCGGTTCCGGTGGATCAGTCCCGGTGGCATCTTCGCCGTGCTGCTCTGGGCCGTCGTCTCCGCCGGCTTCGCGCTCTACGTCAGCTTCTTCGCCTCGTACAACCGGACGTACGGGTCGCTGGCCGGAGTGATCGTCTTCCTCGTCTGGCTCTCGGACGTGGCCATCCTGCTCGGCGCGGAGTTGAGCGCGGAGCTGGAGCGGGAGCGGACGATCCGGATGGGTGGGCCGGCGGACCGGGAGCCGTACGTCTCGCTCCGCGACGACCGCAAACTCAGGAAACGGGATCGCGATTGAGGACCCGGGACCTCCTCCGTCCTTTCCTTGATCAACAACTAACTTTCGTCCATCAGGACAAAAGTTAGCGTCATTTTGGATGAAGCTCTAGACATCCCCTCCGGAAGGCTCCTACTGTGTCGAACACAACGCGCTGGCGTTGCGTCGACGTGAACGGATGCCTGACGGAGGTGAGTCCCTGTGCGCACCCCGGAAGCGCTGCATCTGCGGCTGCTGAGGCTGTTGCGCGACGAGGGTGCGGTGTCCCGGGCCGAACTGGCGGACCGGCTGCAGATTCCTCGGCCGCGCCTGCTCGCCGAGCTGGAGCGGCTGGTCAGCCTCGGTTACGTGGCGGAGGCCGGACTCGCCGCCTCCCGGGGCGGGCGCCGCTCCACGCTGGTCGAACTCAGCCCCGACCTGCGGTTCGCCGCCGTCGACCTGGGCGCCAGCTCGATCGACGTCGAGGTGGTCAACGGCCGGCTCGAACCCGTCGCCGCGTACGCCGAGACCACCGACATCCGCTCCGGCCCCAAGGTGATACTGCAACGGGTGCACGAACTGCTACACAAGGCGAAGGTCGACGGGGCGTACGAGCGGCTGCACGCCGTCGGCATCGGCGTACCGGGGCCGGTGAGCTTCCGGGACGGCGTACCGGTCTCGCCGCCGATCATGCCCGGCTGGGACCGCTTCCCCGTCCGCGAGTTGCTGACCCGCGAGCACGGCTGCCCGGCGGTGGTGGACAACGACGTCAACATCATGGCGATCGGCGAGCGGCACGGCGGGGTGGCGCACTCGGTCGACGACTTCCTGTTCGTCAAGATCGGCACCGGCATCGGCTGCGGCATCTACCTCTCCGGCGAGGTCTACCGGGGCACCGACGGCTGCGCCGGGGACATCGGGCACATCCAGGTCGACTCACACGGCCCGATGTGCTCGTGCGGCAACGTCGGCTGCCTGGAGGCGCTGTTCAGCGGCGCCGCGCTGGCCAAGGAGGCCACCGTGGCGGCCCGCAGCGGCGCGTCACCGGCGCTGGCCGAGCGGCTCGCCGCCACCGGTACGGTCACCGCGCTCGACGTCGCCGAGGGCGCCATCGAGGGGGACGTGACCTGCATCCGGCTGATCCGCGACGGTGGCCGGCGGGTCGGAGGGGTACTGGCCGGCCTGGTCAGCTTCGCCAACCCGTCGATGATCGTCATCGGCGGCGGGCTGGCCCAGCTCGGCCACATCCTGCTGGCCGAGATCCGCAGCGTGGTCTACCGGCGCTCGCTGCCGCTGGCCACCGGCAACCTGCCGGTGGTGCTCTCCGAACTCGGTCCCCGGGCCGGCGTCACCGGCGCCGCCGTGCTCGCCACCGACGTCGCGTTCGCGGAGGCGTCATGACCGGGCGGAGCGAGGGCCTCGGCCGGCTCGGTCGACCAGGTCATGACGGCGACGAGCGCAGCGAGGAGGCGGCATGACCGAACAGGACGAGCGGTCCGGTCGTGACGAGCGGACCGGCGCCGACGAGAGCGCCCCGGCCAGCGTGGAGAGCCCGAACGGGACCGGCCCGGTCGGCGACCCGCCGCCGCTGGTGACCCCGCCCGCCGACACGGTGCCCGGCGAGGTCGTCCTCCGGCTCACCGACGTGGTGAAGACCTTCCCCGGGGTACGCGCCCTGGACGGGGTGCAACTGGAGGTACGGGCCGGCGAGGTGCACTGCCTGCTCGGCCAGAACGGTGCCGGCAAGTCGACGCTGATCAAGGTGCTCTCCGGCGCGCACCAGCCCGACTCCGGGCAGGTGGAGTGGCTCGGCGAGCCGGTCTCGTTCGGCAACCCGCAGGCCGCGATGAAGGCCGGCATCGCCACCATCTACCAGGAACTCGACCTGGTCGAGGACCTGTCGGTGGCCGAGAACGCCTTTCTCGGGCACGAGCCCCGCCAGCTCGGCTTCGTCCGGCGCGGCTACATGGCCCGGCAGACCCGGGAGATCCTGGCCCGGCTCGGGCACCCGGAGATCCCGCCCCGCCGGATGGTCCGCTCGCTGCCGTCCGCCGGCAAGCAGATCGTCAGCATGGCCCGGGCACTCTCGCACGAGGCACGACTGATCATTATGGACGAGCCGAGCGCGGTACTGGCGCACGACGAGGTCGGCAACCTGTTCCGGATCATCCGGGAGCTGACCGCGCAGGGCATCGCGGTCATCTACATCTCGCACCGGCTGGAGGAGATCCGCGAGATCGGCGACCGGGTCACCGTACTCAAGGACGGCCGGACCACCGCGGCGAACCTGCCGGCCCGGTCCACCCCGACCCGCGACCTGGTCAGCCGGATGACCGGCCGGACCATCGAGTACGTCTTCCCGGACCGCCCGGCCGCCGGGCCGGTCGCGGAGAAGCTGCTCGAGGTGCGGGAACTCGGCCGGGAGGGCGAGTTCGCCGACGTCTCGCTGACCGTGCGGGCCGGTGAGATCGTCGGCATCGCCGGACTGGTCGGTTCGGGCCGCTCCGAACTGCTGGAGACCATCTTCGGCGCCCGCCGGGCCACCTCCGGCACGGTCTCGATGGCCGGCCGGCCGGTCCGGCCGGGCAGTGTCGGCGCCGCCGTCCGGGCCGGGATGGGGATGGCCCCGGAGGAGCGCAAGAGCCAGGCGCTGCTGCTCGGCGAGCCGATCTACCGCAACGTCACGCTGGCCACCTTCACCCGCTGGGCCAGGCTGGGCTTCACGGACGCGCGGCGGGAGCGGGCCGAGGCGAACGAGGTCGCCGACCGGCTGGAGCTGCGGCCCCGGGACGTCCGGCGACCGGTCCGGACGCTCTCCGGCGGCAACCAGCAGAAGGTCGTGGTCGGCCGCTGGCTGCTCGGCGACACGAAACTGCTGCTGCTGGACGAGCCGACCCGGGGCGTCGATGTCGGTGCCCGGGCCGAGCTCTACCAGGTGATCCGGGCGCTGGCCGGCCGGGGAGTGGGCGTACTGCTGGTCTCCAGCGAGGTGCCGGAGGTGCTCGGCCTGGCCGACCGCGTCCTGGTGATGCGGGAGGGCCGGGTGGTGCACGAGGCCCCGGCCGGAGAACTCGACGAAGACACCGTGCTCGACCTCGTGATGGCGGGGTCGCTGATGGAGGGGGCGCCAGCGTGACCGAACGTACCGAGACCGCCGCGCCGGCGGGGGCGGCGCCGCCCGTCGACCGGCCGTCGCCGGTGTCGCCGGCGCCGGCCGGAGCGCCGGCGCACCAGGGTGCCGGTGCGCCCGCGAACGGAAACGGCCGGTGGAGCGGCGACGCGGGTGAGACGTTCCGGCGCAACCTGGGCCTGGTCGGGGTACTGGTGGTGCTGATCATCATCGGCATCGTCACCCGCCCCGACCTGTACGGCGACCCGTCCTGGGTGCGGGCGAACATCTTCTCGATCCTCACCCTGGCCTCGGTGGTCGGCGTGGTGACGGTGGGCATGACCTTCGTGATCATCGGCGGTGGTATCGACCTCTCGGTCGGCGCGATCGTGGCGCTGGCCGGGGTCTGGAGCACCACGGTGGCGACCCAGAGCTATGGCGCCGGGGGGATGATCTTCACCGCGATCGTGGTGGCGGTCTGCGTCGGGCTGGTCAACGGCTTCCTGATCTCGTACGGCCGGCTGGTGCCGTTCATCGCCACCCTGGCCATGCTGGTCGCCGCCCGGGGTCTCGCCGCCGAGATCTCCGACAAGCAGACCCAGGTCTCCAACAACGCGACCATCAACGGCATCGCGAGTACCGACTTCCTGGGCATCCCGGTGCTGGTCTACATCCTCGCCGCGGTGGTGGCGGCCGGCTGGGTACTGCTCAACCGCACCACCTTCGGCCGGCGTACGGTCGCGGTCGGCGGCAACCCGGAGGCGGCCCGGCTGGCCGGCATCAACGTACGCCGGCACAGCATGCTGCTCTACGCGCTCTCCGGCCTCTGCTGCGGAATCGCCGCGATCATGCTCACCGCGCAGGCCAACTCCGCACAGGCGGCGATGGCGAACCTCTACGAACTCGACGCGATCGCCGCGGCGATCATCGGTGGCACGCTGCTCAGCGGCGGCCGGGGCACGATCATCGGCTCCCTGCTCGGTGTGATCATCTTCGCCACCATCACCAACCTGTTCGCGATCAACGGCCTCTCCACCGAGGCGCAGAACATGGTCAAGGGCGGCATCATCGTCGCCGCCGTGCTGGTCCAGCAGTTCCGGTTCAAGTCGGTCACCCAGCTCCTCGGCAGAAACAAGCTCACCTCGACGAACTGACGCACCGCAGCAATCCGGTGGCACCCGCCGCCGGTGGCCGACCGGCCACCGGCCGGCGGACCCCACCCACCTCACCCCACCCGAAGTCGAAATAACCAGGAGGTCGTCATGACCCAGCACGATCCGCTCCGGCCGGTGCGCGACCTGTCCCGCCGCCGGCTGCTGCTCGGCGGGGCGGCGGTGGGCGCCGGCGCCCTGCTCACCGCCTGCACCAGCAACGACACCGGCTCCGGTTCCGGCGGGAACGAGCAGGTCAAGGAGGCGGACAACGCGGCCAACCCGAACAGCGCGCCGGGCCAGCGGGTCGTCATCGGCTTCTCCGCCCCGGCCGCCGACCACGGCTGGCTCGCCGCCATCACCAAGAACGCCGAGGCGCAGGCGAAGGTCTTCTCGGACGTGGAGTTCAAGACGGTGGCCGCCGGTGCCGACGCCGCCGCCCAGCGGGCCGCGCTCTCCACGCTGATCTCGCAGAAGCCGAACGTCATCGTCATGCTGCCGCACGACGGCAAGGAGCTGAACGCGTCCGGGCTGGAGGCGATGAAGGCCGGCATCCCGGTGGTCAACCTGGACCGGGCGTTCCCGGACGCGCTGGCGTACCGGCTCCAGATCAAGGGCGACAACTACGGTATGGGCGTGGCGGCGGGCCGCTACATCGGCGAGCAGATGAAGGCCAAGGGGATCGCCAACCCGATCATCGGCGAGATCGCCGGCATCGACGCGCTGGAGCTGACCCAGGAGCGGTCCGCCGGCTTCGCCGCCGAACTCGCCGTCTACGGCTTCAAGGTGACCAACCGGCGCTCCGCCCAGTTCACCGCCGACACCGGCCAGAGCGAAGCCTCGCAGCTCCTCCAGGCGTTGCCCAAGATGGACGCGCTGTGGAACCACGACGACGACCAGGGCATCGGGGTACTGGCCGCGATCAAGCAGGCCAACCGCTCCGAGTTCATCATGGTCGGCGGCGCCGGCTCCAAGGCCGCCATCGACGCGATCGCGGCCGACAACAGCGTCCTGAAGGCAACCGTCACCTACAGCCCGTCGATGGCCTCGTCGGCGATCTCGCTGGCCCGGCTCATCGGCCAGGGCAAGGGCATGTCCGACCTGGTCGAGCTGCAGGTGCCGAAGGAGATCACCTTGGCCTCCGAGACGATCACGAAAGAGAACGCGAGCCAGTACGGCAAGCTCGGGTTCTGACACACCGGGGGGAGACCCACCTTGTCCACGAATGAGAAAGAACTGCGGGTCGGCATGGTCGGCTACGCGTTCATGGGCGCCGCGCACTCGCAGGCGTGGCGGACCGTGAACCGCGTCTTCGACCTGCCGGTACGTGCCCGGATGGCCCTGATCTGCGGCCGGGACGAGTCCAAGGTCGCCGACGCGGCCGGCCGGCTCGGCTGGGAGGGCCACACCACCGACTGGCGCGAGATGATCGCCCGGGACGACATCGACATCGTCGACGTCTGTACGCCCGGCGACAGCCACGCCGAGATCACCATCGCGGCCCTGGAGGCGGGCAAGCACGTACTGTGCGAAAAGCCGCTGGCCAACACGGTCGAGGAGGCTCGGGCCATGGTCGCCGCGGCGGCCAAGGCCCAGACGGTGGGCGTACGGGTGATGTGCGGGTTCAACTACCGCCGCGTCCCCGCGGTCAGCCTGATGCGGGAGCTGGTCGCCTCCGGCCGGCTCGGCGTGATCCGGCACGTCCGCGCGGTCTACCTGCAGGACTGGATCACCGACCCGCAGTTCCCGCTCGTCTGGCGGCTGCAGAAGGACAAGGCCGGGTCCGGTGCGCTCGGCGACATCGGGGCGCACATCATCGACCTGACCCAGTTCGTCACCGGTCAGCGGATCACCGGGGTCAGCGCGATCACCGAAACCTTCGTCAAGGAGCGGCCGCTGCCGGCCGAGTCAAGCGGGCTGGCCGCCTCGGCCGACGGTGCCGGAGCCGCCATGGGCCAGGTCACCGTCGACGACGCGGCGGTCTTCGTGGCCCGGCTCGACGGCGGGGGGCTCGCCACCTACGAGGCGACCCGGTTCGCCACCGGCCGGCGCAACGCGCTGCGAGTCGAGATCAACGGCTCGCTCGGCTCGGTGGCGTTCGACCTCGAACGCCTCAACGAGCTGGAGTTCTACGACGCCTCCGAGCCGGGGGTCGAGCAGGGCTTCCGGCGGATCCTGGTGACCGAGGGCGACCACCCGTACATGGCGGCGTGGTGGCCGCCGGGGCACATCATCGGGTACGAGCACTCGTTCACGCACGAACTGCGGGACTTCCTCGCGGCGATCGCCACCGGATCGGACCCGACTCCGTCGTTCACCGACGCGCTCCAGGTCCAGCTCGTGCTGGACGCGGTGGCGCGCTCGGCGGAGCTGGGCTCGTCCTGGACCGCGGTGGAACCGGTGCCCGCCCCGGTCACCGCGTAACCCGTGCACACCGGCGTACCCCGGCTGCCCGCCGCCCCGGCGTGCAGCCGGCACCGCCGGAGGTAGTTGCCCACCCGTCGGGTGGCCCGGCCCGGGCTCGGGCCGGTCAACCCGACCCGAGAAGCTTTCCGGAACGGCCGGCGAGGGTCCGGTCGCGGTTGCGCCCCGCGACCGGACGGAGGTCGATCCGGAAGGAGTGCGCACGCGCACGGCGGAGCCCGCTCCGGCCGGGTCGTGCGACAGGTGACACGGCCGTCCGGTGCGGCCGGACCGGGATTCCCCGGCCGCACCGGACGCCGGAACCGCGCCGGCTGACCCCCAACCGGTGGTACCACCCCGGTCCGACGTCCCGGACCGGACCCGAAACCGCGACCAGGTCCGGGCCACCCGACCCGGACCGGATCGCCCGACGACTTCGCCCCGGCCCTGCACAGTGAACCTTCACCACCTCCCCGCGCGGTGCGGCGGACCGCAAGGTCCGACGCGGTGCGTGAGCGCGCCGCGGGGCTCCGGGGGACAAAGGTTCAGCGGCCGGCGGCGCACAACTCCACAGGGAACCGCGACCGGAGCCGGCAACCCCCGCCGCCCGGTCGCCCTGGATCGGGGGAGGCAGGACCGCGACGCCGACCGGCCCTGCCTACCAAGCCCCGTCCGCCCGCACGGTCACGGACCCGAGCAGTGTCGTTGCCGCCGACTCCGGCGCTGCCGCACGGGATGTTCCACCGCGACGGTCGGGCGGGCGGGGCGCTTTTCTCGGCTGAGAGGCAAGATGTCCCGATAGGCGGACTCGGCGGGTCGATCAGGCATATGGCCTGGTTTCGTCGTACACCCCCGGTCGGCCCAGGGCCGTGCCGGCACCGGAGGGAGGAGCACTGATGCGTACGGGTGTCTGGCTGGTTGGCGGGCGAGGTTCGGTCGCGGTGACCAGCACGGTCGGGGCGTTGGCCCTGCGGGCCGGGCTCGCCGAGCCGACGGGCTGCGTGACCGAGCTGCCGGCCCTGCGTACCCCCGCCCTGCCGGCCCTGGCCGACCTGGTCTTCGGTGGGCACGACATCGCCACCACCCCGTTGGTGAAGAAGGCCGAGGCGCTGGCCGAGGCGGGCGTGCTGCCGGCCCGGCTGGTGGCGGCGCTGGCCGAGGAGCTCGGCACGGTCGAGGCCGAGCTGCGCCCGGCGCCGACCGGTGGCCCGCAGGCGGCCGTGGTCGAGGCGATCGCCGCCGACCTGACCGGATTCCGCGAACGGCACCGGCTGGACCGGGTGGTGGTGGTCAACGTCTCCTCCACCGAGCCGGCCCCCGACCCGCACCCGGCGTACGCCGGGCTCGCCGAACTGGACGCCGCGCTCGCCGGGGGCAGCCCACTGCCGGCCAGCTCCGCGTACGCCTACGCCGCCTTCACCGCCGGCTGCTCCTATGTGGACTTCACGCCGTCCACCGGTGCCCGGCTGCCCGCGCTGGCCGAACTCGCGCAGCGGGCCGGCCTGCCGTACGCCGGGCACGACGGCAAGACCGGTGAGACGCTGGTGAAGTCGGTACTCGCGCCGATGTTCGCCATGCGGCACCTGCGGGTACGGAGCTGGTCCGGCACCAACCTGCTCGGCGGCGGCGACGGCGCCAACCTGGCCGAGCCGGCGGCGAACGCGGCCAAGTCCGCCAGCAAGCAGCGGGTACTCGGCGAGACCCTGGGCTACGTCCCGCAGGGCAACACCCGGATCGAGTACGTCGACGACATCGGCGACTTCAAGACCGCCTGGGACCTCGTCACCTTCTCCGGCTTCCTCGGCACCCCGATGCGGATGGAGTTCACCTGGCACGGGTGCGACTCCTCGCTGGCCGCACCGCTGGTGCTGGACCTGGCCCGGCTGACCGCCGCCGCGCACCGGGCCGGCCGGACCGGCCCGCTGACCGAGCTGGCGTTCTTCTTCAAGGATCCGCTCGGCGAGGTACCGCATGCCCTCGCCGAGCAGTGGGCCACGCTGCGCGCCTTCGTCCGCGAGCTGGACGCCGAGCCGACCTCGGGAGGCGCGGATGCCGTCACTGCGTGACCTGGCCGAACTGGTCCGGGCGCCGGCCGCGCTCTCCGTACCCGGGGACGTGGTGGCCGGGGCGGCCGCCGCCGACGCGCTGGACCGTCGGGTACCGGGGCTGGCCGGGGCGTCGGTGCTGCTCTACTGGGCCGGGATGGCCGCCAACGACTGGGCGGACCGCGAACTCGACGCGCGGGAGCGGCCGGAGCGGCCGATCCCGAGTGGACGGGTGTCGCCGGGACTCGCCCTCGGCGTCTCGGCCGGGCTCACCGCCGCCGGGATCGGGCTCGCCGGGCTGGCCGGCGGCCGTCGGGCACTGGCCGTGGCGGTGCCGCTGGCCGGCGCGGTCTGGGCGTACGACCTGCGGGCCAAGAACACTCCGGCCGGGCCGGCGGTGATGGCCGCCTGCCGGGGGCTGGACGTGCTGCTCGGCGCCAGCGGGGGCCGGGTGGTCCGGGCGGTGCCGGCCGCGCTGACGGTGGCCGCGCACACGTACACGGTCACCGAACTCTCCCGGCGGGAGGTCTCCGGGGCGACCCGGGCGCTGCCGGCGGCGACCCTGGCCGGTACCGCCGCGGTGGCCGCCGCCGCGGTCGCCCGGCGCCGGGCCGGCGACACCGCCGAGCCGGCCCGCCGCCCCGGCTGGCAGACCCTCGTCCCGGCCGCCCTCGCCGGCTGGTACAGCCTCCAGTACGGCACCGCGCAGGCCCGGGTGGCGGCCGACCCGCAGGCGTCCCGGGTCCGGGCCGCGGTCGGCGCCGGCATCACCGGCCTGCCCGCCCTACAGGGCGCGCTGGTCGCCCGGGCCGGCGCGGCGCTGCTCGGCGTCGCGGTGGCCGCCGCCGCCCCGATCGGGCGCCGGCTCGCCCGACTGGTGTCGCCGACGTGAGCGCCGCAGGAGATGCCGCCGCACCGGGCCAGCGGGCGCCGGCTCGCCCGACTGGTGTCGCCGACGTGAGCGCCGCAGGAGATGCCGCCGCACCGGGCCAGCGGGCGCCGGCTCGCCCGACTGGTGTCGCCGACGTGAGCGCCGCCGCTGCCGGCTCCGTCCTGCCAGGGCTGCGGTTCGGGTACGGGACCAACGGCTTCGCCAACCACCGGCTGGACGACGCGCTGCGGGTGATCGCCGACCTCGGCTACCAGGGCGTGGCGCTGACGCTCGACCACGACCACCTGGACCCGTTCGGCCCGGAGCTCGCCGCCCGGGTGGCGACCGTCGGCCGGAGCCTCGCCGCGCACGGCCTCGGGGTGGTGGTCGAGACCGGGGCACGCTACCTGCTGGACCCCTGGCACAAGCACGCGCCGACGCTGCTGCACGACGACAACGCGCTGCGGGTCGAGTTCCTCCGCCGGGCCGTCGCGATCGGGGCCGACCTGGGCGCCGAGGCGGTCTCCTTCTGGTCCGGCGTACGACCCGCCGGCGTCGACCCGGCAACCGCCTGGGACCGGCTGGTCGCCGGCTGTGCCGAACTGGTCGAGGTCGCCGGCGCCGCCGGGATGCCACTCGGGTTCGAGCCGGAGCCGGGCATGCTGGTGGCCGGGATCGCCGACTGGTGGCGGCTGCGGGACGCCCTGGGTGCCCCACCGGGCTTCGGCATCACCCTCGACATCGGGCACTGCCGGTGCCTGGAGCCGCAGCCGGTGCCCGACTGCGTCGCACAGGTGGCTCCGCACCTGGTCAACGTGCAGATCGACGACATGCGCCGGGACGTGCACGAGCACCTCGAGTTCGGCACCGGCGAAATCGACTTTCCGCCCGTACTGCGGGCGCTGGCCGAGGCCGGTTACGCCGGGCTGGTCGCCGTCGAGCTGCCCCGGCACTCGCACGCGGCCCCCTCGGTGGCGGCGCACTCGATCGACTTCCTCCGCACCGCCGCCACCGAGGCCGGGCTCACCGAGGCACGGACCGGCGCCGTGCCGGAGGCGGGGCGGTGACCGGCACACCGGACTGAACGACGTACCACCACCGGGGGGACCGCGACCACCATCCACACCGGAAAGACTGGGGAGGACCGGATGGAACCGGAACCGGAACTGGAACGACTGCGGGCGGCGCTGCTGGCCGTACCCGACGGGCGGCCGCCCGACCGGGACTGGCTGGCCGAGGCGTTACGCCGGGTCGGGGCCGAACCGGCCGCGATCGGCCGGCTCTTCGCGGCGGCCGGCCGCAGGTGTGGCCGGGCACCCCTGCCCGACCTGCCGGACTGGACCGCCGACGACGCGGCCCGGGTGCTGCTGCTGGCCGCGCTGCCCCCGACCGAGCTGCCCGGTCAGGTCGAGACCCGCTACCGGTACGGCGACGCGGCCGAGAAGCGGGCGGTGCTCCGGGCGCTGCCGCTGCTGCCGGTCGGCGACGCCGGAGTCCCGCTGCTGCACGACGCGATCCGCACCAACGACACCCGGCTGGTCGCCGCCGCCCTCGGCCCGTACGCGGACCGGCTCGACCAGGCCGCCTGGCGGCAGGCGGTACTCAAGTGCGTCTTCACCGGGATCCCGCTGGTCGCCGTGCACGGGCTCGACCGGCGGGCCGACGCCGAGCTGGCCACCATGCTGGCCGGTTTCGCCCAGGAGCGCCGGGCGGCCGGCCGGGACATGCCGGCCGACGCGACCGCGTTGCTGGATCGACTGAGCGCGCTCGACCGGTCGGGGACCCCGACCGCGCCGGGCGCGGAGGAGGCGTGATGAGGATCTTCGACCCGCACATCCACATGACTTCCCGGACCACCGACGACTACGAGCGGATGGCCGAGGCCGGGGTACGCGCCCTGGTGGAGCCGGCGTTCTGGCTCGGTCAGCCCCGGACCAGCGCGGCCTCCTTCGTCGACTACTTCGACGCGCTCGTCGGCTGGGAGCCGTTCCGGGCCAGCCAGTTCGGCATCCGGCACCACGCCACCATCGCACTGAACCCGAAGGAGGCCAACGACCCGCGCTGCCGGGAGGTGCTCGACCTGCTGCCCCGCTATCTGGACAAGGACGGCGTGGTGGCGGTCGGCGAGGTCGGCTACGACTCGATGACGCCGGAGGAGGACGAGGTCTTCGCCACCCAGCTCGCCCTGGCGGTCGAGTACGAACTGCCGGCGCTGGTGCACACCCCGCACCGGGACAAGGCCCGGGGCACCGAACGCAGCCTGGCGGTGGTCGCCGAGTCCGGGCTCGACCCCGGCCGGGTGGTGATCGACCACCTCAACGAGGTGACCGTGCCGCTGGTCCGGGACACCGGCTGCTGGCTCGGCTTCTCCATCTATCCGGAGACCAAGATGTCGCCGCCGCGGATGGTCGAGCTGCTGCGCAAGTACGGCACCGAGCGGATGCTGGTCAACTCGGCCGCCGACTGGGGCCGGTCGGACCCGCTGCTGACCCGGGCCACCGGGGAGGCGATGCTGGCCGCCGGGTTCGACGCCGACGACGTCGACCGGGTGCTCTGGCGCAACCCGGTGGAGTTCTACGGCCAGTCCGGCCGGCTGGAACTCGACGCGGACGGGCCGGCCGACGCCGACGGGCCGGCCGAGGCCGATGCCGGTGGGCCGGCCGACAGGGCACCCGTCACCTTCGAGGGGAACTCGATCCTGCGGGGCGGTAGCTGATGCGGCTGCGGCACGCCGACGGGCAACTGGTGCACCTGAGCTACTGCACCAACGTGCATCCGGCCGAGGACCTGGCCGGGGTGCTGGGGCAGCTCGACACGTACGCGGTGCCGATCCGGGAACGGCTGGCCGCCGACGTACTCGGGTTGGGGCTCTGGCTGGCCGCGCCGGTGGCCGCCGGGCTGGCCGCCGACCCGCAGACCCGGCGGCAACTCCGCGCCGAGCTGGTGGCGCGTGGGCTGGAGGTGGTGACCCTGAACGGGTTCCCCTACCAGTCCTTCCACGCGCCGGTGGTGAAGCAGGCCGTCTACCACCCGGACTGGACCACCCGGGAGCGGCTGGTCTACACCCTGAACCTGGCCACCGTACTGGTCGACCTGCTCCCCGACGACGCCGTGCGGGGCTCGGTCTCCACCCTGCCGCTGGCCTGGCGCGAGCCCTGGGAGCAGCGCCAGGCCGACCGGGCGGCCCGGGTGCTGGACGAGCTGGCCGGCGGGCTGACCCAGATCGCCTGGCGTACCGGCCGGGCGGTGCGGGTCGGCTTCGAGCCGGAGCCGGGCTGCGTGGTCGAGTCGACGGGTCAGGCGGTCGCCGCACTGTCCCGGGTGGACACCGACCGGCTCGGCATCTGCCTCGACCTGGCCCACCTCGCCTGCGCCTGGGAGGAGCCGGCGCAGGCGCTGGGCCGGCTGCGCGCCGCCGGGTTGCCGGTGGTGAAGGTGCAGGTCTCGGCGGCGCTGGCCGCCGCCGACCCGGTCGCCGCCGCCGACACCCTGCGCGGGTACGTCGAACCGCGCTTCCTGCACCAGACCCGCGCGCAGCAGTGCGGGCGGGCCGCCGATCCGGCCGACCCGGCGCATGCCGCCGACGACCTGGACGCGGCGCTGGACGCCAACCTGCCCGGCCCGTGGCGGGTGCACTACCACGTACCGCTGCACGCCGTACCCGCCGCGCCGCTGGAGTCCACCGTCGGTGTGCTCCGGGACGCGCTGCGGGAGCTGTTCGCCGGGCCGGTCGCCGGCTGCGACCACCTGGACGTCGAGACGTACACCTGGGGGGTGCTGCCGGTCGCGCAGCGCCCGGGATCGGACGCGGAGCTGGCCGGCGGGATCGCCGCCGAGCTGGCCTTCGCCCGCGACGAACTGGTCGCGCTCGGGCTGACCGAGGTTTCCGGTGACGTGCCCGGGACCTACGGGGCCCCGGCCGCCCCCGCATCCGCGCCGAGGAGGCATGATGGCTAGTCCACTGGTGGTTGTCGACGTGGTCGGGCTGACGCCCCGGCTGCTCGCCCACATGCCCCGGCTGCGCGCCCTGGCCGACGCCGGCTGCCGGGCCGAACTCGGTACCGTGCTGCCGGCGGTGACCTGCTCGGCACAGGCGACGCTGCTCACCGGGGCGCTGCCGGCCGAGCACGGCATCGTCGGCAACGGCTGGTATTTCCGCGACCTGGGCGAGGTCTTCCTCTGGCGCCAGCACCACGCGCTGATGGGTGGGGAGAAAGTCTGGCAGGCGGCCCGCCGGGAGCGCCCGGACTACACCGTGGCGAACGTCTGCTGGTGGTACGCGATGGGCGCCGACGTGAACTGGACGGTGACGCCCCGGCCGATCTACTACGCCGACGGGCGCAAGGAGCCGGACTGCTACACCGACCCGCCGGAGCTGCACGACGAGCTGACCGGAAAGCTGGGCGGGTTTCCGCTCTTCACGTACTGGGGGCCGGGGGCAGGGCTGCCGTCGTCGCGGTGGATCTGCCGGGCCGCCGAGCAGATCATGGCCGAGAAGAATCCCGACCTGACCCTGGTGTACGTCCCGCACCTCGACTACGACCTGCAACGCTTCGGCCCGTCGTCCCCGCAGGCGGCGGCCGCCGCGGCCGAACTCGACTCGGTGCTCGGCCCGCTGCTGGACGCGGCCGCCGCCCGGAACGCCACCGTGGTGGTGCTATCGGAGTACGGCATCACCGAGGTGAGTCGGCCGGTGGACGTGAACCGGCTGCTCCGCACCGAAGGGCTGCTCCGGGTCTACACCCAGGACGGGATGGAATACCTCGACCCGTGGACGTCCCGGGCGTTCGCGGTCGCCGACCACCAGGTCGCGCACGTCTACGTGAGGGATCCGGCCGACGTGCCGGCGGTGGCGAAGCTCTGCGCCGGGCTACCCGGGGTCGCCGAGGTGCTGGACTCCGCAGGCAAGGCCGGGCACGGGCTGGACCACGAGCGGGCCGGCGAGCTGGTACTGGTCGCCGAGCAGGACGCCTGGTTCAGCTACTACTACTGGCTGGACGACGCCCGGGCCCCGGACTTCGCCCGGTTGGTGGAGATCCACCGCAAACCCGGGTACGACCCGGCGGAGCTCTTCTTCGACCCGGCCGCGCCGGGTGCGGCGAAGCGCCGGGCGGCGGTGGCGCTGGCCCGGAAGAAGCTCGGGATGCGCTACCTGATGAGCGTGGTGGGGCTGGACGCGGGCGCGCGGGCGGTACGCGGCTCGCACGGCCGGCTGCCCGCCGATCCGGCGGACGCCCCGGTGCTGATCTGCTCGGACCGGT
This sequence comes from Plantactinospora sp. KLBMP9567, assembly GCF_033446045.1. NCBI lineage: Bacteria > Bacillati > Actinomycetota > Actinomycetes > Micromonosporales > Micromonosporaceae > Plantactinospora > Plantactinospora sp. KLBMP9567. Next base: position 93,092 of record NZ_JAWQRR010000037.1, read on the forward strand.
CGGCGGCCCGGGACCGCTACCAGGCCACCGAGGTCAAGAGCCTGCTGCTCCGCCTCGCCGGCACCGCTCCCGCCGCTGGTGGTGCGGATTCCGCTGCTGGCAGTGCCGCTCCCGCCGCTGGCAGTGCTGGCGGTGCGGATTCCGCCGCCGCTGCCGGGGGAGGGCGGCCATGACGGCGACCGTGCCGGAGGTGGATCTGGGCGAGCTTCGGAAGCGCTTCGACGCCCAGCTCGTCGCCTTCCTCGACCGCCAGGACCCGGACTGGCCGGACGGTGCGCCCCGGGGCGTCTTCACCACCCTGCACCGGTTCGTGCTGGCCGGCGGCAAGCGGCTGCGCCCGCTCTTCTGCTACTGGGGCTGGCGGGCCGCCGGGGGTGCGGACGGTACCCCGATCGTGGCCGCCGCCGCCGCGCTGGAGCTGTTCCACGCCTTTGCGCTGATCCACGACGACATCATGGACGGCAGCGACCGGCGCCGGGGCGAGCCCTCGGTGCACCGGCTCTTTGCCGACCTGCACGCCCGATCCGCCTGGCGCGGCGATCCGGCCTCGTACGGGCGCAGCACCGCCCTGCTCTGCGGTGACCTCTGCGCGGCCTGGGCGGACCAGCTCTTCCACGAGTCGGGGCTGACCCCGGAGGAGGTGCACCAGGGGTACGGCGTCTTCGCGACCATGCGTACCGAGGTGATCGCGGGCCAGTATCTCGACCTGGTCTCCGGGGTGGGGGACGGGTCGGTGGCGAGCGCGTTGACGGTGGTGCGGATGAAGGCGGCCCGCTACACGGTGACTCGGCCGTTGCAGATCGGTGCCGCGCTGGCGGCCGGCTCGCCGGAGCTGCTCGGCGCGCTGGCGGCGTTCGGCGACCCGCTGGGCGACGCGTTCCAGCTCCGTGACGACGTGCTCGGGGTCTTCGGCGACCCGGCGCTGACCGGCAAGTCCATTCTGGATGACCTGCGCGAGGGCAAGCCGACGGTGATGATGGCGCTGGCCCGGGGGAGTGCCGACCGGGCCCAGGCGCAGCGGTTGAAGGCGCTCTTCGGCAACCCGGAGCTGGATCCGGACGGTGCGGCCGAGCTGCGGTCGATCATCGTGGCGACCGGCGCGCTGGACCGGATCGAGCAGATGATCAAGGTACGCACCGACGCCGCGCTGGCAGCGCTGGCCGAGGCACCGGTCTCCGCCGAGGCGGCCACGGTGCTCACCACCCTGGCGGCCGAGGCCGTGCAACGGCACGGATAGCGGAGCCGCCCAACCGGCACAGGATCGGCCGGGCATCGGCGCCGTATCGGTGCCGAGGGAAACCTGTTGCGGCCGAGTGGCCCGAGCCCGCTCAACATGACGGACTCGGGCCACCACATCGTCAAGGGGCCGAACCCCTCGGGGAAACCGACGAGGTTCCGGTCAGTTCACCCAGGGACCGCATTGTCAGGTGGTCGGCTCGGTGGGGCCGGAGCCCCGGCATGCGTGGAACCGCTGGTCGCTGTACTGGATCCGGGGCACGGTAGCGGTGTTGTGGTTGCCGAAGGCCTGCGAGTTGGCCTTTTGACCCGGGTGTGCGACGAGGCGTAGCCGGCGTACCGCCTAGCTGGACATAGGTCGGGCTGATGTCGCGGCAATGGGCCTTTGAGGATGGCGCGATGATCGGTCGCTCGATACTGCCCCGATCCGACGACGGAGAGGCAGCCGTTGAGTACCAGGGACGACCGCATACACACGACCACACACCGTTTCTCGGCAAGGAATTTCTCCGCAGGGAATGGCGCATGAGCACCCGTCGTTCTGGACGCCGCGGTATCTGGGCCGTCGCCGCGGCGCTCGCCGTGGTGCTGGCGCCCACCGCCACCGCTCGGGCGCAGCCCAAACCCGACGCCGACCTACCCGCACAGCGGCCCGTACCGAGGGGCACGGACGAGATCCCCTCGGAGCGGCGGGCTGAGCTCCTCGGACCAGGCTGGGAGCAGTCCGCGGACCTGGCGTGGACCACCGCCGGAGACGCTGACGGCTTTCACGTCCTGACCGCCGATGAATCCGACGGTTACCGGTGGCGGACGTTGGCCACCCTCTCCGAACCCGGGCTCGAAGCCGATTCCTGGATCGGCAATGCCTGCGTGACGAACTCGGGCCGCAAGATGGTCGTGGTGTATGCCCCACGGACTTTCACCAACGAGACGGAGCTGTTCGACCGGGGTGGCTTCACGGCGGTCATCGACATGCGCAACGGTGAGACCGTCAAACTTCCGGTGCAGTCCAGCATCGCCTACTTCAACCCTGGCTGCGGTGCAACGGAGGAGGCCGTACTGACCCAGGGCGGCGACGAAGACCTGGGGCGTACCCGACTGATCCGGGTCGACACCCGCTCGGCAGTGGTGCGGGCCAGGGTGACCGTTCCCGGCCAACTGACCTCGCCCGTTCCCACCGCACAGGGCATCGTCGCCGCGGACAACGGTGCGCTGGTACGCGTCGACGGCAAGGGCGTCCGCCGAGTGCTCGCGCCGACCAGCGGCGTACCGTTCAAACTCGCCGCGGACCGGGACGGCGGCGTGGTCTTCATGGAACGTAACGCCAGCGACCAGGCCAGTGTCCGGCGCGCCGCGCTGCCCACGGCGGGCAGGGGACGGGCCGCGTCGGTCAGCACGCTCGCGGCCGGTCCGCTCAACAGCCTGGACGTCACGTCCAGCCGAGGCGGCAGGGTCTTCGTGACCGGTGCGGCACCTGCGGCCCGACGCGGCCCGGCGCCGGCGAGCGTGTCGCTGCTGGACGTCCCCAAGGGGAGCCAGGTGTCCACACAGGGCCGGCTAGCCATCACCTCGGTGCTCCGGGCGCAGCCCGATCCACGCACCGCGTCCCCGGACACCATCGCCGCCGAGCAGGTCACGATCGCCGCCACCGTACTGGCCACCCGCCGGTCGGTCGAGTTCTCGACCACTCCGGACGAGGGTTCCCGAGGCGCACAGGGTGCGAACGCCGGTCGGCAGCTCAGCCCGGCGGTACGGACCCGGGATCGGGCGGGCGCCCGCGCTCTGGCTGGAGATCCCCACAGCCCCGCCGACCTCAGTGACCGCTACTGCTCCGTGCCGCGCAACGATCCGGCGAACCAGGTGATGCAGCCCAAGCCACGCCAGGTGGAGTGGGCCGTCGACCAGGCCGTACGTAACGCGCTCCACGTACAGCGCCCGGCGAACTGGAAGAACCTGAACATGGCGGCGTACACCCCGCAGGGGTTGTTTCCCTGGCGGGGCTTGACCGGTGGAGGCTGGGTACCCGCGCAGGTGCTGCTGGGGATCGCGGCCCAGGAGTCGAACCTGTGGCAGGCCGCCCGCTTCGCGGTGCCCGGCGTGACGGCGAATCCGCTGATCGGCAACTACTTCGGAGTCGACATCTACAACGACACCGAGGCGGACGACTGGACGATCAACTGGGCCGACGCCGACTGCGGATACGGGGTCATGCAGGTGACCGACGGGATGCGCCTGGCCGGTCGGGAAAAGCCCGGCGAGCAGGCGCATCCGTACCATATCCAACGCGCGATAGCGTTGGACTTCGCCGTCAACATCGCGGCCGGACTGGACATCCTCGTCAGCAAGTGGAACCAGACCCGCGCTGCCGGGATGATGATCAATAACGGCGACTCCTCGAAGATCGAGAATTGGTTCTACGCGGTCTGGGCGTACAATTCGGGGTTCTACCCTGATGCCGGCAACGGCTCGCCCTGGGGCGTGGGTTGGGCGAACAACCCCGTCAACCCCAGGTACCCGGCCAACCGGAATCCTTTCCTCGAGACCACCTATCAGGATGCGGCACACCCCCAGGACTGGCCGTACCCGGAGAAGGTGATGGGCTGGGCCGGGCATCCGGTGGAGGTGCTGGAAGCCCCCGACACCCTGGTGTCGGGATACCGCGCCGCGTGGTGGAACGGCGGCGACACGATCGGCCGGCTGAACAGGGCGTTGGTGAAGCCGCCCGTGGCGCAGTTCTGCGATTCGACGAACCAGTGCGACCCCGACGAACGGTACCTCCCGAACGCGCCAGACGTCGTCGGTGAACCAGCCGGGCCATGCGGGCACAAGGACTCCGCCGGACGGTTCGACCTGCGCTGTTGGTACCACCAATCGAGCACCTGGAAAACCGACTGCTCCTACTCCTGTGGCAACGAACTGCTCCGATTCGACCCGGGCTACGCCTACCAGGAGGATGGCACCGCCTACTCGCCCCGATGCGTCCTCGACGGACTGCCGAGCAACGCCCAGATTGTGGACGACGTACCGGACGGCACGCCCTCGGTCCGGCCGAACTGTGGCCGGCCGTGGACGAACGCGGGCACCTTCCAGTTCACCTTCAAATCCGACGGCAGCGGCCAGTACCCCGGCAAGATCGACACCCACCAGATCGGCGGTGGTTTCGGCGGCCACTTCTGGTTCACCCACACCAGAACCGCCGCGGATCTGGGTGGCCGGCTGGAGGTCAACGCGACCTGGAAGCTGAACAGCGCGCGAAATGGTCCGATGCGGATCCTGGTCGCCCTACCCGACCACGGCGCACACACCAAGTTCGCCCGCTACGTGGTCAAGACCGCCAACGGCGACCGGGTCAGGGTGATCAAACAGCCCGGCACCAGTAACCGGTGGGTCTCCCTCGGCGCGTTCATGTTCAACGGCGTACCCCAGGTGACCCTGACCTCGGTCACCCCGGATGGCGACGGCAGTCAGGACGTGGCGTTCGACGCGATGGCGTTCGTGCCGATCAGCGGCACGTACCGGGAAGACACGGTGGAGGCCGTCGCGGTCTTCGACGAGGATCAGGACATCACCACGAACTGGCCGGGAAGCTGGATGGCCGGGCCGCTCAAGAACCCGAGGTCACTGTACGACTGGGGAATGGAGCGCACGGGCGACCTGCTGGGCCTGCCCGCCTGCACCGCGCCGGGCACCGGCAACTGCCTTCAGCCCGCGATCAAAACCTTCGCCCAGAACTGGCAGCAACAGGTTTCCACCGCTGGTTGGGACCCCGTGAACCATCCGGACGGCGCGAGCATCGGTCGGTGGATCGGGTTCGCCCAGCCGTACACCGATCGGCCCACCGGCGCCAACCGCCCTAGCCACTTCGACGACGACGATCGTTTCAAGATCAAAACCAAGGCGACCGTAGCATTCGTCGCCGACAGCAGCGGGCAGGTTGTTCCGGGCAGTGAGTGGGCCGAATACGAGCATCGAACCGGCAACACGCATCTGCCGCAATTCGTTCGGGAGCTGTTCGGTGCCGTTCAAGCCAGCTACGGCATCGCGCCGCCCGACCTGGGCTATCGAGTTCGTGACCTGAACGCCCACAACGGTGCCTATACCAGTGTTGATCCGGTGTCCACCGGTGTCCTGCCCGGCCGGGCCTACGCGTACGCCGGCATCGCGCCGAAGTTGCGTAACAGCGCTGGCGCCGAGACCGAGGTCAACGCGGTCTGTGTGCTGTCCCGGGTCGTTACCGGCGGGTCCATCGGTTATCGGCCCATGCTGGGGGTTGACGGTCCGTCGGAGGCTTTCCAGGCCTGGGTTGACCGGTTGGAGGACAGCGTCCTGGTGGCCCGGCCGATCGCGGAGCTGGCGGAGAACCTACGGGAGATGTTCTTCGACCGTGGGGCCATCCCCGGCCTCAACGCCAGCATGTTCGGCCAGGCTCCGCCCATCTGGCAGGAACTCGGCTTCGAGACGTGTGCGGACGGAACGATTCGCCAGGTCAACAGCCGCCACATCCTGCTCAGCAGCTGGATGCCCGACCAGTACCTCTACCGCAACGGCCGAGCAATGACGCAGACCGGAGCCGCGAAGAACGACGCGAGCAATGCGGCGACCGGCTTCTTCGACCGTTTCAGCAACGTGCCTGGCACGGCCGACGAGCATCCGTTCGGCGACTGCGACACCGACACCGGACGGTCTGGGAACCCGTGGGGAATGAGCCCTACCAGCATCCCGCCGCAGGATGCCGGGTACAACCCGGCAAGCGCGCATCTCTGTGTAGGCAGGAACTATCCCACCGATCCATCACACAGTAGTTAAGCTGAAGAATGGCTGCTCTGGCGGTATATCTGGTCATACTGCTGCCGGCGGCGGCGACGTCGGCCGCAGTGGCGCTCCTGCCGCTGCGGCCGGCTCGGCTCCGGCTCGGCGTGATGACGGCTCACCTGCTGGTGACACTCGCACTGATCGCGTGGTTGCCCGGCACGCCGCAGCTGTGGCTTGTCGTCTTCAGCGCGGGGCTTGCGATCGCCATCGTTCGGCTTGTCATGGCCGCCGCCGAGCTGTACAGGGGAGGTGGAAAGCCACCGGCTTGAGTCGCCATTGAGATCGATCGATACTCGGAGGCGCCGGTCTCCGCCGAAGCCGCCGCGGTGCTCGCCACCCTGGCGGCGGAGGTCCGGTGGCGGCCCGGACAGCGGTGCCAGACCGTGCGCCCGGCCGTCGATCCATAGTGGAGCTGACCGTGTCCGGACGATCACCGAGGGCGCACCTTTTCGCCGTGACGACAAAAGTTCATGTTGGCGTGGCAGAAGGTATAGACACATCAACACATAGAAATTACTGTGTCGAGCACAGCTCAGAGTTGTTACGTCGAGGTAACCGACGGCGCGGTTAGCCCACGACAGCGATCGGCGTACCGGCGTGCCCATGGCGGTACACGGTCGCGGCTTGGCGGGAACGGCGGCCCCCGGGCGGAGATCCACCCGACGGCATCTGGCGCGACGGCGAGCGCCCTGCCTGTACGCAACTGTTCAGGACGGGAGTGCACGACCATGTCTTCCACCGACCATCCACATCCGCCCCGCCATCCCCTCCGGGCCGGTCGAGCCCCTTCGAGACGGCGGCGGCGGGCCTCCGGCGCGGCGCTGCTGCTGGCCGCGACCACCCTCCCGGCGGTACTCGCCCCGGCCGCCCCCGCCGTGGCGCACCCGATCAACGCCGCCGACTTCCAGCAGGTGACCCTGGCCCGCGGCGTCGCCGAGGTGGGCGAGCCGATGACCATCGCGGTGCTGCCGGACCGCTCGGTGCTGCACACCGCCCGCAACGGCACGCTGCGCCGCACCGACGCGGCCGGCAACACGGCGGTACTCGGCACGCTGCCGGTCTACACCCACGACGAGGAGGGGTTGCAGGGCGTCGGCGTCGACCCCGGCTTCGCCACCAACCGGCAGATCTACCTCTACTACGCCCCGCCGCTGTCCACCCCGGCCGGTGACGCACCGGCCACCGGCACGGCCGCGCAGTTCGCGCCGTTCGCCGGGGTCAACCGGCTCTCCCGGTTCACCCTGAACGCCGACTTCACCCTTAACACGTCCAGCCAGGTGACCGTGCTCGACGTGCCGGCGGACCGGGGGATGTGTTGCCACGTCGGCGGCGACATCGACTTCGACGCCGCCGGCAACCTCTATCTCTCCACAGGGGACGACACCAACCCGTTCGAGTCCGCCGGCTACGCGCCGATCGACGAGCGGACCAACCGCTACCCGGCGTACGACGCGCAGCGCTCGGCCGGCAACACCAACGACCTGCGGGGCAAGATCCTGCGGATCAAGGTGAACGCCAACGGGACGTACTCGATCCCGAGCGGGAACCTCTTTGCGCCGGGCACCGCGAACACCCGGCCCGAGATCTACGCGATGGGCTTCCGCAACCCGTTCCGGATGAGCGTGGACAAGGCCACCGGGCACGTCTACGTCGGCGACTACGGCCCGGACGCCGGCTCCACCAACGCCAGCCGGGGCCCGAGCGGGCAGGTCGAGTTCAACCGGATCACCTCGCCCGGCAACTACGGCTGGCCGTACTGCACCGGGACGAACACCAGCACCGAGACGTACAACGAGTGGACCTTCCCGGACGGGCCGGGCGGGACGAAGTACAACTGCACCGGCGGCCCGACCAACAACTCGTTCCGGAACACCGGCCAGGGCACCCTGCCGGCGGCCCGCCCGGCCTGGATCCGGTACGCCGGTGACGCCGGCACCCCGCCGGAGTTCGGCGGCGGCTCAGAGTCGCCGATGGGCGGCCCGGTCTACCGCTACAGCGCGTCGAACCCGTCGACCACCAAGTTCCCGGCCTCCTTCGACGGCCAGTTCTTCGCCACCGAGTTCGGCCGGGGCTGGATCAAGCCGATCCACGTCAACGCCGACGGCTCGCCCGGCACCATCGACACCTTTCCGTGGGTCGGCAAGCAGGTGATGGACTCGGCGTTCGGGCCGGACGGCTCGTACTACGTGCTCGACTACGGCACCGGCTACTTCAACGGGGACGCCAACTCGGCGCTCTACCGGTTCGACTACGTCGGCGGCGGCAACCGGGCCCCGATCGCGGTGGCCAGCGCCAACCCGACCTCCGGGATCGCACCGCTGACCGTCAACTTCTCCTCGGCCGGCTCCTCCGACCCCGACGGCGGAGCGCTGAGCTACTCCTGGGCGTTCGGCGACGGCAGCACGTCGACGGCGGCGAACCCGACGAAGACCTACACCGCGAACGGCACGTACACGGCGACGCTGACCGTACGCGATCCGGTCGGCGCCACCGGCACCGCCAGCGTCACCATCGGGGTCGGCAACACCGCGCCGACGGTGACCATCACCGCCCCGGCCAGCGGGCAACTCGTCGCCTTCGGTGACACGGTGCCCTTCTCGATCAGCATCACCGACCCGGAGGACGGCACCATCGACTGCTCCCGGGCCAAGATGAACTATGTGCTCGGGCACGACAGCCACGGGCACCTGATCACCTCGGCCACCGGTTGCTCCGGCACCATCACCATCCCGGTCGACGGTGAACACGACGACGCGGCGAACATCTTCCCGATCTTCGACGCCGAGTACACCGACCGGGGCGGGCTGACCACGCACACCCAGCACGTGCTGGTGCCGAAGCACCGGCAGGCCGAGCACTACAACAACTCGTCCGGGGTGAACAAGTTCGCCAAGACCGCGGCCGAGGGCGGCCAGACCGTCGGCGACATCAACAACGGGGACTGGATCGCGTTCCAGCCGTACCGGCTCGCCAATGCCACCTCGTTCAGCGCCCGGGTCTCGTCGGCCGGTGCCGGCGGCACCATCGCGCTCCGGGCCGGCTCGGCCACCGGCACCGTACTGGGCAGCGCCACCGTGCCGGTCACCGGCGGCTGGGACACCTTCACCACCGTCACCGGCACGATCAGCAACCCGCCGGCCGGCACCACCACGCTCTACGTGACCTTCGCCGGTTCCGGCACCGGTGCCCTCTACGATGTCGACGCCTTCACCATCAACACCGGCAGCTCGGGTGGGGGCGGCGGCACCGGCCCGATCGTCGGGCTGGCCGGGAAGTGCCTGGAGATCGAGGCCGGCGGTACCGCCGACGGCAGCCAGGCGCAGATCTGGACCTGCACCGGATCGGCGCACCAGACCTGGACGAGAAACGGCCAGACGCTGCGTACCCTGGGCAAGTGTCTGGATATTTCCGGCGCCGGTACCGCGAACGGCACCAAGATCCAGCTCTGGACCTGCAACGCCACCGCCGCCCAGAACTGGACCCCGCAGGCCGACGGCTCGCTGCGCAACCCTGGTTCGGGCAAGTGCCTGGACGTCTCCAACAACAGCTCCGCAGACGGGCAGAACGTGCACCTCTGGGACTGCATAGCCGGCGCCGCCAACCAGAAGTGGACCCTGCCCTGACGTAGCCGGACGGGCGCCCGCCCCGCACGGCGGGCGCCCCTCCCCACCGCCCTCGAAGGAGAGCGACGATGCGACTGTTCCGCAGCAGAAAGACGCGACTGTTCCGCGGCAGAAACCCGAAGACGATCCGTCCCAGCCTCGCCATCGCCACCACCACGCTCGCGGTGCTGGCCTGCACCACCGTGCCGGCCGGCCCGGCCAGCGCCGCCGACGCCCCCTACGACGTGCTGGTCTTCTCCAAGACCGCCGGGTTCCGGCACGACTCGATCGCCGCCGGCACGCAGGCGATCCGGGAACTCGGCGCGGCCAACAGCTTCACCGTGACCGCCACCGAGGACGCCGCCCAGTTCACCACCGCCAACCTTGCCCAGTACGAGGTGGTGGTCTTCCTGAACACCACCGGCGACACCCTCAACGCCAGCCAGCAGAGCGCCTTCGAGTCGTACATCCGCAGCGGCAAGGGTTACGTCGGGGTGCACGCCGCGGCCGACACCGAGTACGACTGGCCGTTCTACGGCAACCTGGTCGGGGCGTACTTCGCGTCGCACCCGGCGATCCAGCAGGCCAACGTCAAGGCGGTGGACCGGGGGCACGCGGCAACGGCCCACCTGCCGCAGACCTGGACCCGCACCGACGAGTGGTACAACTACCGCACCAACGCCCGCTCCACGGCCCGGGTGCTGGCGACCCTGGACGAGTCGTCGTACTCCGGCGGCGGGATGGGGGCGGACCACCCGCACGCCTGGTGCAAGACGTACGAGGGCGGCCGCTCCTTCTACACCGGCGGCGGGCACACCCAGGCGTCGTACGCCGAGCCGGCGTTCCGGGCGCACCTGCTCGGCGGCATCCGGTACGCCGCCGGCCGGACCAAGGCCGACTGTCGGCCCGAGTCCGGCTACACCACCCTCTACAACGGCTCCACCACCGGCTGGTCCCAGGCCGGACCGGGCAGCTTCACCAACTCCGACGCCACGCTGAGCTCCGTCGGCGGCATGGGGCTGTACTGGTACAGCGCCAAGCAGTTCACCTCGTACTCCCTGAAGCTGGACTGGCGGATGGCCGGCGACGACAACTCCGGGATCTTCATCGGCTTCCCGCCGTCGTCCGACCCGTGGTCGGCGGTGGACAACGGCTACGAGATCCAGATCGACGCCACCGACGCGGCCGACCGGACCACCGGCGCGGTCTACACCTTCAAGTCCGCGGACATCGCGGCCCGGGACGCCGCACTCAACCCGCCGGGCGAGTGGAACAGCTACGAGCTGCTGGTCGAGGGGGAGCGGCTGCGGATCTACCTCAACGGTGTGCTGATCAACGACTTCACCAACACCAACCCGGTACGGTCGCTGGCCGGGCACATCGGCATCCAGAACCACGGCACCGGCGACGACGTCTCGTTCCGGAACATCCGGATCAAGGAACTCGGCGGCGGCCCCGGCCCGGATCCGGACCCGGGCACCAACACCACGGTCCAGGCCGAGGCGTTCAGCGCGCAGAGCGGGGTGCAGGTGGTCGGCAAGGCCGGCGCCAACGGCGGGTCGACGATCGGGTACCTGGACCCGGGTGACTGGGCGGCGTACAACGGGCAGAACCTGACCGGTGTCACCTCGCTGCGGGCCCGGGTCGTCTCCGGCGGTGCCGGCGGCACCCTCCAGGTCCGGACCGGTTCGCAGACCGGCCCGGTGCACGGCACCGCGACGATCTCCAACACCGGCGGCTGGGAGAGCTACGCCGAGGTGAGCACTGCGCTGTCCGGGGTGCCGACCGGCACCCAGAACCTCTACCTCACCGTCGCCGGCTCCGGCACCGGGCTGTACGACGTCGACGAGTTCACCCTGGTCAGGTCGACCACCGGCGGCACCGGAACCGGGCCGGTGGTCGGGCTGGCCGGCAAGTGCCTGGAGATCGACGGTGGCGGCACCGCCGACGGTACGCAGGCACAGATCAACACCTGCGTCGCCGGCTCGGCCCGGCAGACCTGGACGAGGAACGGGCAGACCCTGCGGGCCCTGGGCAAGTGCCTCGACATCTCCGGCTCGGGTACGGCGAACGGCACCAAGATCCAGCTCTGGACCTGCAACTCCACCGGGGCACAGAACTGGGCCGCCCAGTCCGACGGAACCCTGCGCAACCCGGGCTCCGGCAAGTGCCTGGACGTGTCGAACAACAGTTCGGCCGACGGCCAGGACGTACACCTGTGGGACTGCATCGCCGGCGCCGCCAACCAGAAGTGGACGTTGCCCTGAGATGAGCGGGTAGCGGGCGGCGCGCATCCCCACCACCCGCCCAGCGCGACCCCGCCGCCCGCCGTCTCGCCCCGTCCTCCCGGACTCCTCCGGTCCGGGAGGCGGGGCTCTGTCCGCCCGCCGGGCTCTGTCCGCCCGCGCGGCGGCTCGGCCTCTGTCACGCTCGGCCTCTGTCACGCTCGGCCTCTGGTCGCTCGGGACTTTGTCGGCTCGGGCTCTGGTCGCTCGGGCTTTGTCGGTTCGGGCTCGGCCCTGCCCGGCCCGGACGGCCCCGGTCGCCGGGTCGGGGCTTCCTTGGTCCGGCCGGCACGGCCTAGAGTGGTCGTGGCGATCCCCGGCGCTGGCCGGTGACCGGGTGGGAGGCGCAACCCGCCCGGCCCAGGTGCGGTTCCGTGCTGCCGACCACACCGCCGGGGGAGTTCCCGCCACCGTTCCGGACGGTCACCCTCGCCCCGGTCCACCGGCGCCGTTCCCGGCGCAGTCGCGAATCCCGCGTGTGATCAACAGGGAGAAAGACCATGGCGCGACCCATCACGCTCTTCACCGGCCAGTGGGCCGACCTACCGTTCGAGGAGGTGTGCCGGCTCGCCTCGGAGTGGGGCTACGACGGGCTGGAGATCGCCTGTTGGGGTGATCACTTCGAGGTCGACAAGGCGCTCGCCGACGACTCGTACGTCGACCGCAAGCGGGAGACGCTGGCCAAGTACAACCTCAAGGTCTGGACGATCTCCAACCACCTGGTCGGGCAGGCGGTCTGCGACCACCCGATCGACGAGCGCCACCAGGACATCCTGCCGGCCCGGATCTGGGGCGACGGGGAGCCGGAGGGGGTCCGGCAGCGGGCCGCCGAGGAGATCAAGGACACCGCCCGGGCGGCGGCGAAGCTCGGTGTCAAGACCGTCGTCGGGTTCACCGGCTCGTCGATCTGGCACACCCTGGCGATGTTCCCGCCGGTCCCGCCGTCGATGATCGAGCGGGGTTACCAGGACTTCGCCGACCGGTGGAACCCGATCCTCGACGTCTTCGACGAGGTGGGCGTGCGCTTCGCCCACGAGGTGCACCCGAGCGAGATCGCGTACGACTACTGGACCACCCGGCGGACCCTGGAGGCGATCGGGCACCGGCCGGCGTTCGGGCTGAACTGGGACCCGTCGCACTTCGTCTGGCAGGAACTCGACCCGGTGAACTTCATCTTCGACTTCGCCGACCGGATCTACCACGTCGACTGCAAGGACGCGAAGGTGCGTACCGGGGACGGGCGGCGGGGCCGGCTCGCGTCCCATCTGCCCTGGGCAGACCTGCGCCGGGGCTGGGACTTCGTCTCCACCGGGCACGGCGACGTGCCGTGGGAGGACTCGTTCCGGGCGCTGAACGCGATCGGCTACGACGGTCCGATCTCGATCGAGTGGGAGGACGCCGGGATGGACCGGCTGGTCGGTGCGCCCGAGGCGTTGCAGTTCGTCCGCCGGCTCGCCTTCGACGCCCCGAGCGCGGCCTTCGACGCCGCGTTCAGCAGCAAGGAGTGAGGCGCCACGGCGCTGGCGGCCCGGGACCGATCGGCGGGTAGCCGACCGGTCCGGGCACGGCGAACGGCGCGAGGTCGGCCCGATCCCGGGTCGGCCCCGCGCCGTGCACGCGGTTGACTACCTGCTCGAAACAGGTGGTGCCTGCTCAGAAACTGGTGCCGTTCGCTCCCGACGCCGCCCGGGAGGCGGGGGCGGCCGCCGAGGACTTCGTACCCGATCCGGACTTCGTCGTACCCGATCCGGACGCCGTACCCGATCCGACGGTCGCGTCCGCGCGACCGCTGTCGCCGGTGCCCGACTCGGACGAGCTGCCGTTGCCCACGGCGAGCTTCTCGGCCAGCCGGGTGTGGCTGAGTCGGTCCTTGCCCTCCGTGTACAGCCGGGAAGCCTGGGCCTGAGCCACCCCGGCCGCCTCCTGCACCGTCGGGTGGTCAAGGACCTTGCGGCCCTTGAGAACCAGCTCTTCGTACCTCTCCCGGCCCGCGCGGGCGCCCAGGACGAAGCCCACAGCCAGCCCGCCGACGAACCACAGCTTTCCGCGCATGACGGCTCCTCTCCGTGTTCTGACGCGGTCAGCGCCCTCGGTATCCCCGGTGGGCGACCGTGTCGCGCCTGCGTCGTCTGTCCCCAGGTCCGTACCCATCCTCCACCGATGTCATGCCTGGTTGTGGCCCCCGTGTCGTTTTGTCCAGATATCTGTTCCGGACCGCGTCCGGCGACAACCCGGTAGCCCCCTACCCCCACCCGTCCTGTACTCTTGTCCCGTCGCACGGCGCTGGAGAGATCCAGTGCCGGACAACGCGATCCCCCGTAGCTCAATTGGCAGAGCAGCCGGCTGTTAACCGGCAGGTTTTTGGTTCGAGTCCAAACGGGGGAGCTTTCCCAACATCCCGCCCGTCGGCCCCGCCGACGGGCATCGTCATATCTGGGGCCCGTCCGGCCTCCGGCACCGGTCAGCGCACGGCGGCGGTCGCTCGTCGTGCTGCCCGGCACCCCGCACCGGCGGCGCGATGACCGGGCTGGCAGTGGGGTACGCCGGGCGCTGCGGTGGCCTGGCGGCGTGGCGGTCGGGCAGTGCGGTGGGCCGGGCGCTGCGGTGGCCTGGCGGCGTGGTGGTCGGTGGGCCGGGCAGTGCGGGCGTGGCACGGAACGGATGGGTGGGAGATGGCTGGATCGCGGCGCCGTACCGCCATGCTGCTCGCCGCCTTGCTCGCGGTCGGCTGGCTGGCGGTGGGTGCGCTGTCGACGCGCTACCCGGGCAGGCTCAGCGAGGTCGCCACGAACGACAACGCGGCATTCCTGCCGGCGGACGCCGAGGCCACCCGAGGGGAGCGGCTCGCCGCCGGATTCGTCGAGCGGCAGACCATTCCGGCGCTGGTCGTCTACACCCGGGACAGTGGTGTCACCGACGCCGACCGGCAGCGGGTGAGCGCCGACGCGGCCCGGTTCGCCACCGTACCGGGAGTGGTGCCGCCGCTGCCCCCGCCGATACCCAGCGCCGACGGCAAGGCGCTCCAGGTGATCGTGCCGGTGGACAACGCCGAGGGCGACCGGACCCGCGAGGTGGTCAGTGAACTGCGCCGGATCGCCGAGCACGGCGACGCCGGCGAGGTCGTGGTGGTCGGCGGCCCGGCAGGGCTGCTCGGCGATTTGACCGAGGTCTTCTCGTCGATCGACGGGCCGTTGCTGCTGGTCACCCTCGCCGTGGTACTCGTCATCCTGCTGGTGGTCTACCGCAGCCCGGTGCTCTGGATCATTCCGCTGCTGGCCGCCGGCCTGTCGTACGCGCTCGCCGCCCTGGCGGTCTACTTCCTGGCCCGCAGCGACGTGATCACGCTGAACGGGCAGGCCCAGGGCATCCTCACCGTGCTGGTCTTCGGGGCCGGCACCGACTACGCCCTGCTGCTGATCGCCCGCTACCGCGAGGAGCTGTGCCGGCACCACGACACCGTCGCGGCGATGCGTGCCGCCTGGCGGGGTGCCGCCCCGGCCATCTTCGCCTCCGGCGGTACGGTCATCGCCGGACTGCTCTGCCTGCTGCTCTCCAGCCTCAGCTCCAACCAGGCCCTCGGGCCGGTCGCGGCGGTCGGCATCGGCGCCACCCTGGTGGTGATGCTGACCTTCCTGCCCGCGCTACTGCTGCTCGGCGGGCGGTGGGCGTTCTGGCCCCGGTCGCCGTACGTCGAGCACGCCGCCTCGGTCGGCCGGCTGTGGAAACCGGTCGCGCACTTCGTCGCCCGCCGGGCCCGGCTGGTCTGGGTACTGACCACCCTGGCCCTGATCGCGCTCGGCTTCGGCCTGACCCAGCTCGGTCCCACCCGGCTCAGCCAGAGCGAGCTGTTCACCAACCGGACCGACTCGGTGATCGCCCAGGAGGTGATCGACCGGCACTATCCCGGCGGGTTGGGCAGCCCTGTCACCATCTTCACCCTGGCCGGCGCGGCCGACCGGGTGACCGCGGCGGCCCGCTCCGTGCCCGGGGTGGTCGAGGTGCGTACCGTCCCGGAGGCCGATCCCAACGCGACCGGTTCGGACGCTGCCCCGGGCGCGTCCGCTGCCCCGGGCGCGTCCGCTGGCCCGCCGAAGGTGGTGGACGGCCGCGTCCAGCTCCAGGCCACCCTGATGGCGCCGGCCGACAGCGCCGAGGCGGAGCAGACGGTCCGCGAGCTGCGCGTCGCCGTACACGCGGTGCCGGAGGCGGATGCGGTGGTCGGCGGGCGCACCGCGATCAGCGTGGACACCACCGACGCCTCCAACCGGGACCGGAACGTGATCATCCCGGTGGTGCTCGGGGTGATCGCGGTGATCCTGGCCCTGCTGCTCCGGGCCCTGCTCGCGCCGATCCTGCTGATCCTGACCGTGGTGCTGTCGTTTCTGGCCACTCTCGGGCTCTGCGCGTTCCTCTTCCAATACGCCTTCGGCTTCCCTGGCATCGACGCGTCGTTTCCGCTGTTCGCGTTCGTCTTCCTGGTGGCGCTCGGCATCGACTACAACATCTTCCTGATGAGCCGGGT
Organism: Plantactinospora sp. KLBMP9567; assembly: GCF_033446045.1. NCBI lineage: Bacteria > Bacillati > Actinomycetota > Actinomycetes > Micromonosporales > Micromonosporaceae > Plantactinospora > Plantactinospora sp. KLBMP9567. Next base: position 109,549 of record NZ_JAWQRR010000037.1, read on the forward strand.
ACGCGAGGAGTCCGTGCGCCGGGGCACCCGGTCCGGGGTGCTGCGCGGGCTGGTGGTCACCGGCGGGGTGATCACCTCGGCCGGGTTCGTGCTGGCGGCGACCTTCTCGGCGCTGGCCGTACTGCCGCTGGTGGTCCTGATCGAGCTGGGGCTGGCGGTCGCGCTCGGCGTCCTGCTGGACACCGTCGTCGTACGCTCGCTGCTGGTGCCGGCGCTGACCTATGACATCGGGCCGGCGGTCTGGTGGCCGTCCCGGCTGTCCCGGATCCCCAACCATCCGGAGGCGGAGTGAGCGCCGGGTCCGGGCTGCCGGCGCAGACCGACGTGGTGGTCGTCGGTGGCGGGCTGGCCGGGCTGGCCGCCGCCCGCCGGCTGCACCGCGCCGGCACACCCTGGCTGCTGGTCGAGGCCGCCGAGCGGCTCGGTGGCCGGGTCGGCACTGACGCGGTGGACGGCTACCTGATCGACCGCGGCTTCCAGGTGGTGAACACCGGCTATCCGCGGCTGTCGGCTCTGGTGGACCTGACCTCGCTGGGGCTCGGCTACTTCACCCAGGGCGTACTGGTGCGCCGGGGCGAGACCCTGCACCGGATGGTGCATCCGCTGCGGGACCCGCTCGGCGCGGCCCGGACCGTGCTGACCGGACTCGCCGACGCCGCCGGAGTTGGTCGGCTCGCGAGCGCCTCCGTCGGGCTCGGCGGCCGGTCCGGGAGCACCTCCGTCGGGCTCGGCGGCCGGTCCGGCAGCACCTCCGTCGGGCTCGGCGGGTCCAGGAACAGCTCTGCCGGGATCGGGCGGCCAGGGGAGGCCCCGACGGGTGAGGACGTCGACCGGGTCGTCGACGGGCGGCTGGCGGACGTACGCCGGATCAGCAGTGTGGGGCGGGCCAGCGACCGGCTCCGGCTGGCCGCGCTGGCGGCCCGATGTGCGAGTCTTCCGGTGGACCGGCTGCTGGCGGCACCGGAAACCAGCACCGGAGCGGCGCTGCGCCGGGCCGGGCTCTCCGACCGGATCGTCGAGGAACTCCTCCGGCCGTTCCTCTCCGGGGTCTTCGGCGAGCGGGAGCTGACCACGTCCAGCCACGTCTTCGCGATGATCGTCCGGTCCTTCGCCCGGGGCCGGATCGGACTGCCGGCGGCCGGCATCGGGGCTCTGCCGGAGGCGGTGGCCGCCCCGCTGCCGGAGTCGCTGATCGCGCTCGGCGTCTCCGCCACGTCGCTGCGGACCGGGCTGGTCCGCACCTCGGCCGGAGTGGTCCGCTGCCGGGCCGTACTCGTCGCCACCGACCCGGCCACCGCGACCGCCCTGCTGCCGCCGCTGGGCCGGGTGCGCATGAACACCCTGACCACCTACTACCACTCGACCGCCGAGCCGCCGCTGGACGAGCCGATCCTGCTGCTCGACGGGGACCGGCGGGAGCTGGTGGCGAACACGGTGGTGGTCAGTCGCGCCGCGCCGACGTACGCCCCGGCCGGGCGGCACCTGGTGGCGACCTCGGTGGCCGGGCCGATGGTACCGCCGGAGCCGGTGGTCCGGGCCGAACTGGCCCGGCTCTACGGCCGTCCGGTCGACGACTGGGAGCATCTGACCACCGTTTCGGTGCCGGAGGCGCTGCCGGCCGCGCCAGCTCCGCAGGGACGGCTCCGGAAGCCGGTGGCGCCGGGGGAGGGGATCTTCGTGGCCGGGGACCACCGGGGGAGCCCGTCCGTGCAGGGGGCGCTGGCCAGCGGGTGGCGGGCGGCCGGTGCGATCAACCGGTACCTGGGCGGTTGACCTCGCATGCGTCCGGGTGCGGGCCGGAGCTCGACTCCGGCGCGGATGCCTCCGCCCCGACCCGGGTCACGTGGGTGCCGGAGCCGGCCGACCGCTCGGCGTCACCGGGATGTCGATGCCGGTTGGTATCCTCGCCGTGCCGGAACCGCCGGGGCGGTGCCGAACCGGCGAGCGATCCGGTGGGCCGGGCATGGTCAACTCGATCTTCACTGGTGGGGCGCCGCATGTCGGTGGTCGGCTGACGTCGTGCCGGGTTACTATCCCGGCGCCCGTTTCGGGGCGGTAGCTCAGCAGGTTAGAGCAGGGGACTCATAATCCCTCGGTCGCGGGTTCGAGTCCCGCCCGCCCCACCGACCGCACCATTGTGCGAACCGGTGATACAAGGACATCGAGAGCGTCACCCGCGGGGCCGGCGACCGTGAGGTGGTGGTGACGTACGCCCGGCGCTACACGGACTGGCGCGCCGTCTTCACCCCGCTGTACCCGCGGTCAACCACCTCCGACCCAGATACGTTCAACAACGGCTGGGTGGGCCGGGTGCCGGGACCGACCGCCGGGCCGTTCCGGTTCGCGGCGCTGGACGAGACCGCGCGGACGGTGACCCTCGAGCGTGCCCCCCTGTGGTGGGGTAACCGAGCGAAGCTCGACCGGATCGTCTACCAGGGCATCGATGCCAACGCCACCGCCGACGCGGTCGACAACGGCGAAGCCGACTTCTTCGAGATCGCCGCGAACGTCAACCTGTACGGTCGCGCCCAGCAGATGGCCGGCAAGGTAGACGTCAAGCGCGCCGGGGCGCCGTTCTACCGGCACGTCACCATCAACGGTTCCCGGCCGCACCTGGCCGATGTCCGGGTTCGCCAGGCGCTGGCGCTGGCGATCGACCGGAAGACGATCGCGGAGGCACTGCTGGGGCCGCTGAACCTCACCCCGCAGGTGCTCAACAACCGCATCTACATGCCCAACCACAGCCGGTACGAGGACAACGCCGGACCGGCCGGTGCCTACCGGCCCGACCAGGCCCGAGCCCTGCTCGACGAGGCGGGCTGGCGGCTCTCCGGCGGCACCCGGACCAAGGACGGCCGCCCCCTCACCATTGACGTCGTCATATCGTCGGGCATCGCCGAGAGCAAGACGGAGACCGACCTGATCAAGACGATGCTGGGGCAGGTGGGCGTCGCCGTCACCGTGCGCCCCGTTCCCGCAGGCGAATTCTTCAGCAAACAGGTCACGCCGGGCAACTTCGACATAGCGGTTTTCACCTGGGGCGGCCGGCCGTTCCCGATCAGCATCAACGAGTCGATTTTCGCCAACCCGACCCGGCGCGGCGACGGTCAGCTCGACGTCCAGCAGAACTACGCGCGGATCGGATCCGAGGAGATTGACGCCCTGTTCCGCAGCGCGAACTCCGAACTCGACCCGGCCGCCGCCGCGCGGATCGCCAATGAGATCGACGGCAAGCTGTGGCAGATCCTGCCCAACATCCCGCTCTATCAGCGGCCCGACTTGTGGGCGGTCCGCAAGGGTCTGGTCAACTTCGGCGCCTTTGCCTACGCGAGCAGGGTATACGAGGACATCGGCTGGCTGGCCTGAGCCCGGCTGACGCCGCGACGGCAACGTGTCAGGACGCGGGCCGGCCAGGCCGGACCCGCCCGCCCACGGGCCCGCCCCAACCGCTGCACCGATGGGGCCAGTGGGCGCGCGTCCGCGCGGCGCGGTCTCACCCGCCGGAGAAACCTGTCCATCAGGCCGGCCCGACCTGGGCCGGACTGATCAAGAGTGACACTGGGAACGAACGGTGTAACTCCTGATCAAGGAGAAGCACCTGATGACGGATGTCGTGACCGCCGGGGCTGATACTGGCCTGGTGGCGAAGCGGAAACCGGTCCGGCCGGAGGTGGGACGGGGTCGACGCCGAACTCGTCGCCCGGTTGGTGGAGCAGGCCCGCACGGCGGGGTTGCAGTTGACGGGCGAGGGCGGGCTGCTACAGCAGCTGACCAAGCGGGTCCTCGAGTCAGCGCTCGAAGGCGAGATCACCGATCACCTCGGCTACGACAAGGGCGACCCGGCCGGTAAGAACGGCGGGAATTCCCGTAACGGTGTCCGGGGCAAGACTGTGCTGACCGAGGTCGGTCCGGTCGACGTCGCGGTGCCACGGGACCGGGACGGTACGTTCGAGCCGCAGATCGTGCGTAAACTTCAACGTAGGTTGTCCGGGGTCGAGGACATGGTGATCTCACTGTCGGCGAAAGGCCTGACCACCGGCAGAAGGCCGTGAACAAGGCCCACGCCCGCATCCGCGCCCGCGGCGAACGCGCCGTCGCCACCCTCAAGACCCGGAAAGTCCTGACCAAGCTGCGCTGCGGCCCGTCCCGGACGACCACGATCGTGCAGGCCATCCTGGTCCTGCGCCACGTCGAGAACCCGACCTATCGAGGATGAATAAGGCTCGTTGTACCAGTCATGGTCGGAACAGCGATTATCGATGCTCAAGGACTAGTAACCGTGCACGAGGTCGTTAGGGGCATTCCGCCGGCGGTTCGATTTCGATGGCTGTGACTGCGAGTAGTCGGCCGGTGGCCGCGTCGCGGAGCGCCATGTCAGCGATCTCCGAAGTCGGGTAGGCCCTGTTGTGCCATCTGCGGATGGTGATGGTGAATAGCGAGCCCAGGTCGGCGTTGCCGAAGTAGCCCATCTTCTGGTCGATTACCCGCCGCTGGAGGAACAGCCGCTCGCTACGGTTGAGCGTATGCCACAGGCGCATAAGCGCCGTGTCGAAGATCGAGAAATAGGAAGCGAAGTAAATCAGCCCCGCGCCGTTGATGTCCCGGGCGACATCCAGTGGATACTCGAAGGTGAGCTCGTCCCCGGCAATAGTGAATCCCGGCGGCGGCGGGAAGCAGAAGCTGCCGGCCTCGCGCGCGCGGCCAACAGGGGTACGCGGCGAAAACTGGTTGGGTAACCGCGGCAGATCGACGAAGTCGAAGTCGGGAGGCGCGGTCTCGGTGAGGCCTCGATTGCTATCCGGGAGGCTGCGCGCGACCCACCGGTTGAGGTTCTCCGCGTACATGCAGTCCGGATGCGGTGTCTCGTAGACCTCCGCCGGGTCGAGGAAGGTGTTATTCAGGCCGAGACCGGCGGGCGCGAGCCGATGCAGCGTCAGGGCCGAGGAGCTGCCGAACTGGAAGACCTGCGAGGTCACCTCGAGCTCGTCCCCGAAGGTTAGGCCGTGCGGGTGGACGACCTTTCCGCCACGCACTCGGTAGTAATAGAAGGACAGGTAGGCCGGCCGACCACCCGCGGTGCGGGCCGAGTGCACGTTGGTACGGCATGTCGCGGCCACCGATTCCCACGTCCAGTCGCCGATCCGCCCGAAGATCAGTGAGCCACCGCTGCACATCCCCGGGGACACGGTCACCCGCCGGGACAGGGCGTAGCCGCCGGCCAAGAAGACGGATTGAGTCGTCTTGTTCTCTGACAAAGCTTCACCATTCCTGTCAGGCCGCACCGCGCCCTGTCGCGCCGGTGATGGAAGCTGCGGCAATCCGGACGCACCACTCGTGAGCCGCCGCGAGAAACGCGTCGTTGTCCGATTCCGAACCGATCGACACTCGGACGCCCTCGCCGTCGAAAACCCGCAGCTCGATGCCCGCCCGCGCGCACCACCGGCCGAACGGGACCGCATCCTCGCCGAGGCTGAGCCACACGAAGTTGCCCTGGCTGTCGGGGACCGCCCAGCCCTCGACAACCAGGGCGGCCCGGACCCGCGTACGTTCGGCGATCGTTTCTTCGACCCGAGCCAGGAGCACGTCCTTGAGGTCGAGGGCGGCGAGTGCCGCGCGCTGGGCGACGCCGCTCACGGCGTACGGCAGGCACACGTCGCGCACCGATGCCACGGTGTCGGCGGAGCCGATGAGATAACCGACTCGAAGATTCGCCAACCCGTAGGCCTTAGAGAAGGTACGCAGGACCACCAGGTTCGGGTAACGGTCGCACAGCTCTAGGCAGCCGGCCCCGGCCGGCCCGTCGACGTACTCGAAGTACGCCTCGTCGAGGGCTACCAGACAGATCGGTGGGACCCGGTCCAGAAACGCACGCAGCTTGTCCCGGTCGATGACTGTTCCGGTGGGGTTGTTGGGATTACAGACGATGACCAGCCGGGTGGCGCCGGTAATGCGATCGGCCATGGCGGTGAGGTCGTGCGCGCCGTCGACGCGCAACCGCCTCTCAACTGCCTGTCCAGTAGTCCGGACTACGAATCGACTAATCGCCGGATCGGCTACAGTAGTGTGGCCGATCCGGCGATTAGTCACTATGTGGGTTCTCTGACTCAACGCCTGGCATTCACCCGGGCGTTCGGGCGCGTTTATCAGTGGTCAACATGTACCGCGTTGTCCAGGGAATCCTGGTCGGCTGGTTGGTCGGGCAGCTCGCGTCGGTTGCGGATGGGCGAGAGCAGGAGGAGGAGGCCGGTGGCCGGTACTCCGGCGACGAGGATCCACATGGCGGCGCGGGTCCCGACCGCGGTGCCAAGTGCGCCACCGATCAGCGCGCCGACAGGGACAGCGCCCATGTTGAGGAAGGAGGTGCTGGCGGTGAGTCGCCCTAGGAGGTCGCGAGGGCAGTAACGCTGGATGAAACCGGTCTTGATGATGTTGTTGGCGACGACGCCCGCCGCGGCACTCAGCCCTCCTATGACGAAGAGCAGGACGCCTGGCCCGTGGACGGTGAGCGGAATCAGCAGGATAGGCAGCGTGACCAGGATGGCGAAGAAGAGGATCGCCCGGGCAGAGCCGATCGTGTTGGCGACCCGCCGGGCGGTGAACGCGCCGAGGATCCCACCGGTGGTGGTGGCGGCTATCAGAGCGCCGACCATTCCCTCGCTGAGTCTGACGTCTTTGACCAGGAAGACTGGCAGGATGGACTGGTAACCCACCAGGAACAGGTTGGCGGCGGCACCGGCCATGGTGAAGGAGCGGAACCAGGGGTCGCGGACGACGAGCCGCAGGCCTTCGAGAATTTCCTCGACCATGGCGTGACGGGAGCGCTTCGGTTCGGCCAGACGCGGTTCGCGGTGCCGAATGGCGAGCAGAAAGACGAGGCTGATCGCGAACGTGGCGGCGTTGGCGAGCAGCCCATTGATCGGTCCGGCCACTTGGACGAGTAGACCGCCGCAGCCCAGGCCCACGACCTGGGCCGCGGACGCGCTGCCCTGCAGCTTCGCGTTGCCCTCAGCCAGATCCTCGGCGGGAAGCAGGGACGGCAGGTAGGCGGTGTAGGCGACCTGGAAGAACACTGCGGCCGCCCCGGTCAGCAACGAGACACCGAGCAGCCACGCGTAGGAGAACAGGCCGGTCCATGCGGCCACCCGGATGCTCAGGAACAGGACGAGCGAGATGGCGGCGGCGCACACCATGACCGGCCGCTTCGGCAGCCGGTCCACCCATGCGCCGACGGGCAGGCCGATGATCACCCAAGGGAGCCACACCGCCGCCACCAGCAAGCTGACCTGGAACGTCGTGGCATTCAGTGCGGAGATCGCCGCCAGCGGCATGATAACGCTCGTGGCCGACGAGCCGAGCTTTCCTGAAACCTCACTGATCCACAGCAGCCGGAAGTCCGGGTGGCGGCGAAGAAGCCCAGCTGGCCGGGTGGGCGTCCGCAGCGCGGTCATCGGGATCCCGTTTCGGGAGCGGCCGGGAACACCTGGAATTGCACGACGACGGGCCGGGAATCCGGGGCCGGCTCGTCGCCAGGTGCCGGCAGGTAACGTTCCACCATCTGGGTCAGTTCCTCGGTGAGTGCGATCATCTGTTTAGCGGTAAGGCGCAGCTCGGTCCATTCCGAGATATTCCCCGTGTTGCGCCACTCGCCCGGCAAGTCGCTGCGCAGGTGACGGGCGACCCGATGGAAACTCCAACCCAGGATTTCTTGCAGTAGCTCCGCCACCTCCTCGCGCGCGGCCGGATCCTCGCCCAGGTCTTTGGTATCGAACACGCCGGCCCTGGCCCGGGCCCGCCACCACCGCTCGCGCTTGCTTCGGTGGCCGGGATCCTCCTCGATGAAACCGTGCTGAGCGAGCTGCCGCAGATGCCAGCTCACCGTTCCCGTGCTCTCGCTGACCTGCTCGGCAAGGCGGGTCGAGTTCGAAGGCCCTTCGAGCCGCAGGATGTCCAGGATTCGCAGACGCATCGGGTGAGCGAGGCCGCGCAGGCTGTGGGCGTCGAGCCAGCGCTCGACCGCCTGGCGCTTGACCGCCTGGCGCTTGACCGCCCGATCCGACGAGGGCTGCATCCGTCCATCGTAGACTGCCAAGAGCTCTCGGTGAAGGCTTCTCGTCATCCGTACGTCGCGGTCAACCTTCCATGGCAGTGATCAGCGACCTGGGCCGGAGATCCGTCCAGTGCGTCTCCACGTAGTCGAGGCACTCCTGCCTGCTGCCTGATTCCCGCACGACCGACCAGCCGGCCGGTACCTCCAGGTTCTCCGGCCACAGTGAGTGCTGATCCTCGTCGTTCGCGAGCACGACGTAGCGGCCATCCGGGTCGTCAAAGGGGTTGGTCGCCATCGGCTACCTCCTCCGTGGTCGAAACGTGTGACAAACCCACACTAGGGACCGCGTTGCGCTACTGGAGGCAGTGCCGTAGGCGGTTTACCGGCACCGCGACCGGCGTACCGCGAAATACGAACTCGTGCCCCCTGTTGCCCCGCTGGGGACCGCGACGAGCGGCAGTGCGGGCATGCACTGCCACCCGACTGCCGCGTGGCTGCCGCTCGGCTGCCGCATCGTTCGCCTATACCGCCGGCCATTCACATTTACTATGGGACCCGATCTGGGTCGCCACCAGTTCCTCGCGGCAACGTCGGTCGAAACCGTAGATTCGCGACGACAATTTCGGATCCCACTCCCTCTAGCCCTCCCGGCGAGGTCCGGCTGTGCGTCGGTTTGTAGCCGGGGATTGCCGTGGCCACGGTGGATTCCCCGCCGCGGCCACGGCGGAAAGCGCGGGGCCGCGTGACATGTCGAGCCGACGGATGGCACAGATTCGGCTCGGAGCCCGGCCCCGCTGCGAATCGAATCGGCGCGCTCCTTCACGACGTACACCTTGAGGAGCGCCAGCGTGCGGCGGCGGGGCCTGGGCTCCAGGTGGGGGGTCCTTGTGCTTGCCGCCGCGTTGCGCCCATTGCCGTCCTGGACGGGGCTGAAGGTCCTCAGCGCCCACCAGGAGAGGTCGTCCCAGCCAGGCCCGTCCTGCGTCACCCAACGGGCGGCCCACGCGGTCCGAGGTGCAAGGACACGCGTACTTTGGAGATCACCGGGGGACGCCCGCCAGGTGCGACCGCCGATCGCCTCGACGGCCGGGTCATCACGTGATCCCGTGCACGCTTGACGAGTACATCGATGTCCGTTAGACCGTGTGAGGGAACTCCTACCGGTCAATGGAGGACGACGTGGCGCCACACCGCATCGCTGTCACGGTGCTCACTGCCGGCCTGCTTCTCGGCGCCGGCGCCGCTCCGGCACATGCCGCCGCGTCGCCCGAGGTGACGAAGGGGCCCTGCCAGTACACCGAGACTCCGGACGAACCGGCGGTACGACCGGTGCCGCTGCCGCGTGATCCCCGGCATACGCCCGACCGTGGCACGGTGACGACCACTTTGATCACCAACCTCGGCCTCATCCCGCTGACCCTCGACCGTGCGCAGGCGCCATGCACCGTGCAGAGCTTCCTGCACCTGGTGCGGCACAGGTTCTACAACCGGACCACCTGCCACCGGCTCACCGCCTACCCGACGCTGAAGGTGCTGCAGTGCGGCGACCCGTCGGGCACAGGTGAGGGCGGCCCCGGATACCGGTACAGGGACGAACTGCCGACGGACCTGCCGCCCGCGCCCACCGACCCGACCGGCGAGCGGAAGGTCTACGCCCGCGGAGTGCTGGCGATGGCCAACGCCGGGCCGGACACCAACGGCAGCCAGTTCTTCCTGGTCTTTGCCGACTCGGCGCTGCGACCGAACTACACGATCTTCGGCGGCGTGCGGCCACTCGGTCTGCGTACCCTCGACCGGATCGCCGCGGGCGGCGTGGCGCCGACGGCCGAGGACCCGGCCCCGGTCGACGGCACCCCCGCCCTGCGTACGGAGATCTGCCTGGCGATCTAGCGTCGTTCAGACAAGGTTCGCCCGGCGGCGACACCTGACCGCCCGTTCGTCATGGCGGACGGCAAGGGAAGACGGCGAAGTCTCGTCGCATGTCTGGCGCGGCGATCTCCGGAACTACCTCTGGTAGCCGCTGCCGTAGCGAATCTTGGGGCGGTGACAGCCGGCGTGTAACGCGGACTGCGGCCGGTCTACTCCTCACCGCCCGATGGGACGCGGCCCGTACCACGTGCCCGGTCCAGCACCTCGTCGACGGTCAGCGGGCTGCGTGGGTGGTGGCTCAGCGAGAGTGGCGTTTTGATCTTCCGCGGCGCGGTGCCCTCGGCGGCGAGATAGAACTCGCCGACGGTCAGCCGGGAGATGTCAGGTACGTCTCCTCCCTTGGCCCTGGCCATCTCGCGTGCCGCCTCGATCTGGATCGGGCTGTTCATCAGGCCGTACAGCTGGGTTGCCGCGTTGCCAGGGATGCGGTTGTGCAATCCCTTCGGCGCCTGTGTAGCGAAGATCAGCCCGAGCCCGTACTTTCGTGCCTGGGCGGCCAGCGCCAGAGTGCTCTGCGTGCAGGCCGTCATCGCTCCGGACGGGGCGAAGGTCTGGGCCTCGTCCATGACGAGCAACCCCAGCAGGGGCCGATCACCCGCGGGGTTCCTCTTGATCCAGGCGAAGAGCGCCATCTGGAGCTGATTGACGAAGCTCTGGCGTACGTCGTCGGACGGCAGGCCAACGAGGCTGATGACCGAGATCCGGGCCCGCTTTCCATGCTCGGGAGTGAGTAGGACGCCGGGATCCATCGGAGTGCCCTCGCCGCCGAAGAGTGGATCGTTCACCATGGCAGCGGTCAAGGTCTGAGCCAGGCCGAGACCGATCTTGTCGGCATCGTCGAGGTCGATGATGCCGTCCGGAAGGTCGGCCAGCGTGTCGATGAGACCCTTCAACCGGGAACCCCCGCGTCGGCCGTAGTGCTCGACGGCCTTGCGCAGCACCGCCAGCCCCAGATGTGCCTTGTTGGCCCGGCCGGTGACCAGGGCACGTGGCGCCAGGGACGCGACGGCCGCCTCGACAGCCTCGCCGAACTCGTCCGGATCGTCGCGCACGCTGGTGAAGTCGGGCAGCGGCTGGAAGCTCAGCGGGCGGCCCGACGTGCGTCGCGGCGTCCAGACGACCACGTCGGTGTGTGCCAGATAGTCCTGCGCCCTGGCCGCGTCGCCCGGTCGCCACTGTGCGGGCGGGTCGGGCCACCCCTCGCCGAGGCGGGCAAGGTCGTTGTTGGGATCGAGCACGATGGCGGAGACACCCTGGAGGGCGCACTCCTCCACGACGCGGCGGACGAGTACGGTCTTGCCCGAGCCCGACCCGGCGAAGATCGTGGTGTGCTTCCGGAGTGCCTCGAGAGCCAGCGGGACGGGCGTCGCGTCGTCGTACCCATACCCGACGACGAACGCGGGTCCGGCCGGGGCTGCGGTCGCCGGAGCCGGCTCGACCGGTCGCGCGGTCTCGGCGGATTCCGGGTGCGGTCCGCCGTCCGCCGTCCAGCCGTCGACGTCTGCCAGAGCGTGCTGCAGGAACTTGAGGTCCCGGGTCGGCCGGCGCGCCGCCAGCCAGCCCTGCAGGTCCATCGTGGCTTCGGCGAGCATGACCCGGAGCGCCGAGAGGATGCGCAGGTCCTCGTCGTCCAGGCCGATCGTCTGCCCGCCGGCCTCGGTGAACGTACCGACGGCCTTCCGGGTGGCCGCGCTGCTCGACCATTCGCCGTTTCGAAGCAGGAACAGTTTGCGTTTGGTCAGGCCGGTATCGAGGGCTGACGCTACGCATGCCTTCCGGAGCCGGGCCAGCGCCGCGTTGCCGTGATGGCCGTCGCTGATCGCCCGGAAACACCAGTGCACCTGGTCCTCGGTGCGCTCGTCGAGCGTCAGGCGCAGCCGGGCATGCAGCGGCGGGTCGGTACTCGGGGGCGGGTCGACGCTGAACGACTCCCCGGCGTCCCCCCGTTCCAGGATCCAGGCGGTGAGCCCGGCGGCGAGCAGTGGCGGCATCACCTCGTCCTCCGAAGCCCGTTCCAGTGGCGTGGTGATGTCGGCGGCGTTCCTCAGCTCGGCGAAGCGGCCGTCGTAGCGGTCCAGCTCCGCAGTAGTGGCGCTGACCGGGGCGGGCCGGGGGGCACGGGGTTCCGCGGCGGGCGGCTCGCCGAGGCTGTCCATCTCCCGGACCTCGTCGTCGGCGACACAGGTGCGGATATGCCGGTCGATCTCGATGAGCAGCTGACGTGGAGTGAATGCACCCGCCTCGGCGAAGGATTGCGGGGAGACCGGCCACGAGGGGTACGGCGGGGTGAACCCGACCTCCTGGTACCGGAGGGTGAATCGTTTTTCGATGATCGCCCGGGCGAGATCGGCGTTGTCGATCCGGCGCAGCGTCGGCGTCTCCCGGAACCGGTCGGGCACCGTGTCGGCGGCGGTGGACTTGATGATGGTCCACGAGTTCGGGATGCAGGCGAGGACGGTCAGCGTCCGTCGCGTCGTCTGGCGCAGTGACATGAGGCCGTCCGCCATCCGGGCCAGCATCAGCGCCTGTTCGGGGCTCATCGCGGCGGCGCCTACCAGGGAGGGGTCGCTCTGGATCGCCAACTGGGCGATCAGCGTGTCGACCTGGTCGATCGCCACGACCGACGGACCGGTGAGAGCCAGCAGCCAGGACAGATCCTGCACGATCTGCTGGGCCGGACGAGGGGCACGCCGCATGCCCCATGCCGCGCGTTCGCCGGAAACTACTTCCGCTCCGGAAAGGAAGTAGTTCTCCGCGAGATCGCGATGGGAGATGTCCTCGGAGGCGCTCAGCGCGAGCGCTCGCGCGGTCTCCTGGCACATTCGGGCCACGTGCCGATCGAACCCGCCGAGCCCCTCCAGGAAGGCGTCGAGCGCCGCCCGGGTCAGTTCGGTGTCGCCCATCACGGCCCGACGCGCCGTCCGGGGCGCGCCCACCATCGCCGACAGGCGCCGCAGCAGCAGTTTGAGCTGAGTCTGTCGGCTACCGGGCACGGGCCGGGACAGGCCGTCCAGCATCGCGGCCAGCACGCTGTCCCAGAAGCTCCCGGCGTCGAGCAGGCTGACCAGGAAGAAGTAGCCGCCCTTCTCCTGGACCTGCTGGCGGATCCAGCCCAGCAGGTGGGTCTTGCCGGACCCGCGCAGGCCTTGGACGACCAGGCCGAGCGGGCTGCCGTCCGTGCTCGCCCGAGCCTCCTCCACCCCGGCGAGAACGTCCCGGACGACCGGGATGTGCAAGCCGTCGACGTGGAAGGGCAGCGGTCGCCACACGTCGTCGGGAACCGGCGCCCAGTTGAACCGCAGTGCCGCCAGGGCGGCGCGTTCCGCCTCGTTCATTACACGCCGATCGCCAGCAGGTGGTTCTCCTGGCCGCCGAGGCGGAGGGCTGCCTTGATGTCCGGCTCGGTGAGCGTCTTCTGATTCGACTCCGGAGCGATGTTCACGCCGTCCTCGCGGCTGAGCCGGCGCAGGGAATCGTCCAGGTCGTCCCGCGGCACGTCGGCGAAGAACGGGCGGAGCCGGCGCAGGCTGACCCAGGCCCCGGGCTCGTCCGCGAGCGCCCGGTACGCACTGACGATCCGCGCCTGCAACGGCCCGGACGGCTCGGTAGCCCGGGTGGCCGCCGGCGCGCGTACGTCGCTCAACGCGAAGAGTTCGGTCAGCGTGGCGCAGCCGCTGCGGGTCAGCAGACGATCGCGCAGGCTGGCGTGCAGGGCGGTCAACGCGGCGCCGAGTGCCGTCGCACCGCGGAGCGTGAAGTCGAGGTCGTTCTGCATCCGCACCCAGCCCTTGTCGTCCAGTTGAAGGGCGTACGTCGATCCGCTCTTCCGGCTGGCCACGTAGTGCAGGCGGGTGAGCTTGTCGCGCTGCGGCTTGCGTACGTCCAGGCCGTACTGCTTGCGGAGTTCGGTGTTCAGCACCTCCCGCGCCTCGACCATGAGCACGATGAGGATCGCGCTTTCGGATGCGTTCAGGTCATCGCCGGCCATGAAACTGTCCTTCCGCTATGTCCCGGCGACGTGCCCGCAGATACGTACCGATCTGCTGGACCACGGCGCCGACGTCATGGGTTACTCGGGCATTGGTGAAGCGCAGGACGGCATATCCGTCCAGTTGCAGCTGGACATCGCGCTGCCGGTCGGCCTCGAAGCGAACCGGACGACAGTGCTCCGGCCCGTCGATCTCCACCACGCAACGTTCGTCCGGCCACAGCAGATCCAGCCGCACCGGTGCGGCCAAGGCATGGGGCTGGTAGCTCTGGTTCCACATCCGTCCGGCCGACCAGCTCTCGGCGGCCAGCGCCGCCTCCAGCGTCTTCTCGACGTCGCTCGCCGGATGAGGCTTTCCGACGACCGCCCGGCCGTCGTGGGGCAGGTCGGACGATGCGAGCGGCGGTTCGATCCAGAACTCCGAGAGCCCGTCCAGCCCGGCCGCCCCCGCTCCGACCAGCCAGACGGCCGGACCGCCGTGGTGCACGAGCCACGCGGCCCCGGCCGCGACGACGGCACCGTCGGCGCCGGCTGGTTCGACGAGCAGCACGACCTTCCGCCTGCCGAACGCGTCGGCGACGAGGCGGGCCAGCGCGGCTGCCCGGGTACGCAACGGGAGGGCAGTGGTGGCGGCTCGTCGTGCGGTCACCGCGAAGATGGCCAGGTCCGGCAGGAAGAATCCCGGGTAGCGGTCGCGACGTGCCCGTGCGGCGGCAGCCACCCGGACCGCGGCGAGCCCGGCTGTGTCGGGACGGACGCCTTCCGCCGCTTCGGGGAGCCACGCCGGCAGGAGTTCGACGGCAACCTGTTCGAGTCGGTTCAGCGCGGCACGCACGAAGTCCGCCGGCATCGCGTGTCTCGCGTCCGAGCGGTGCACCACGGCGGCCAGCTCCGCATGGTCCCGGGCGATCAGCATGGCCAGCGCATCACTCTGCGCACCGGGCAGGGCGATCGCGCGATCCGACGGGACGTCGGCCAGGTTCCGGGTCACGACGTCGCGCCCGGATCGGCCGGTGATCCGTCGGCGTGCAGTCCGCACGAGCGCAGCCTGAGGACGGCCACAGCGGCCCTCCAGTCCCTGCCGCAGTCCGTCATCTTCAGCGCGATCAGCCGTTCGGCGGCGAACTGGGTGCCCGCATCCACCTCGGCCCGCAACACCTCGTCGTTCCGAAGCTCGAACAACAGCGTCGTGAGCTGCTCGGCGCCGTGCCGGCGGCCCTCGACCACGGCGCTCCGGAGCGTTTCGATCTGCGCCTCAACGCCGGTCGTGATCGAGCCCGGGTCATCCGCCTGCAGTTTGCTCAGCCGGTTCGCCGCCGACTCGTCACCGGCGTC
Source organism: Plantactinospora sp. KLBMP9567 (assembly GCF_033446045.1). Lineage (NCBI taxonomy): Bacteria > Bacillati > Actinomycetota > Actinomycetes > Micromonosporales > Micromonosporaceae > Plantactinospora > Plantactinospora sp. KLBMP9567. Next base: position 124,848 of record NZ_JAWQRR010000037.1, read on the forward strand.
CGCCCGTACCGCCAACTCGTCCAGACGGCCGTGCGTGGCGAGCAACTCGGCGAGGAGATCCGCCGCAACGCGATGCCCGGCGTCCGCGAGGTCCTCCAGATCTGGCAGGAAGCCTCGGTCGGCGAGCAGGTACGTCAAGTCGTCCACCGCGACGAGGTCGCCGTCGGCAGCGCGTAGCCGAAGGTCTGCGGTCTCGCCGCCGTCCTGCAGGAGTTCTGCCAGGCGGATCTGGTCCTGCGGGTCGGAGGTCCGCAGGCCCGCCGAGCGGCCGCGTAGCGCGAGCACGTCGCGGAGAGCGTCCGTGACGGTGTCGTCGTCGGGTCTCTTCTGCGCCTGGTGAAGCAGGACGGAGACGGCCTCGGCGAGGCGATCCTGCCGGACGAGCAGCAGGGCCAATTGCACGTGGGCCGAGTCGTCGCCCAGTGCGCATAGTCGGCGCAGCGCGCGTTCCTGAAGTGGGTATCGCATGCGGGCGGCGGCTGCCTCCCGAACCCGGCGGACGTCGTCGGTGTCCTCCAGCCGGTCGATCAGGGCTTCCCACAGGCTGTCCGGAGGGCACTGCGTGCGACGGACTTGTCGTAGACGCTGAGCGAGATAGTCGGCGGCGACGTATCCGGCGAGCGTGCCGGGGCGGCGACCCGGCCGGGGCGACAACGCCGCGACCGTGCCGTGTACCGGTTTGGTGGCGTAGGAGAGGGCATCGTCCAGCCAGCGCGCAGTATCGGTCACGCGCTCGGCCGGAGCGAGGTAGCCCGCCATGGCGTCGACCAGGAGCTCCGGTGCGAGGGGCGTGTGGACGCCGAGCCGGCGCGCATCGGCCGCGGCGGTGATGGCCGCTCTTGCGTACGGTGGGGCCTGTTCCCAGCGGTGGATTAGGTCCGGCCCGGCAGCCAGCACCTGGGTCAGTCCGGCATCCCTGCTGTGCAGAGCGATCCGGATCCGGGCGTCTGTCTCAGCGACCCGCTCCGCCGTACGGCGCTCCTGTTCGCGCAGCGTCGGCTCGACACTGATCACTTCGGCGAGTTCGAGCAGGGTTCGGTCGTCGGCGTGCTGATCGGGCAGCCCGACGGGTCGCAACTCCTTGCGGGCGGTGTACTCCTCCGACCAGAGCGTGCCGACCACGATCATGCGGGCGTTCTTGAGTGAACTCACGGCGGTCCTGGTCAACGGCGGTGTGGAGCCGAGGAAGCGGTGCATCTCGTCCAGCCAGACCACCGTCTGCTCGGCCGGCTCGTGCAGCAATTGCAGGATCTCCTGGGTGGTTGCCGGCCGGGCCAGTGGCCAGTCCGGCACGATGCCGCGGACGGCCTCGTACAGCGACCGGGTCTTGCCGGTCGACGAGCCACCCACCAGCAGGACGAAGCAGCCCTGCTCGGCTCCGCGCCGGATGAGAGCCGACAGTTCGTGATCGAAGCACCGGCTGACGTACCTGGGCAGCTCATCGACCGTGTCGGGTGCCGTGATCGCGGCGTGGATGCCGAGCTCGCGCGGGGACACGTCCGTGAAGCGAGGGGCGCCGTCACGCCGGTCGGCGTGGGCGGCGATCCGTTCCCACGTGGCCAACACCTGTGCACGTTCGGTGTCTGGCAGGTCCAAGGCGGCGACGAAGCTCTCCACGATGGGACGCGGCAGGGCTCGCTTGCCCTGCAGCAGGTCGCTCACCGTGCTGCGCTTCAGTTCCCGGCTGCCGTGCCGGCCGACGGAGCGCGCCCGGCGCTCCAGGTCCGCATAGGACAAGCCGGATCGCGCCTTCAGCAATGACAGGTACATGGCGAGATCACGCCAGTGGCGAGCGGTCGAAAGATCGACGACGGGGGTGGTGGTCAGTGGTATCAACCCCTCCCGCCATCGGCCCCGGACGTCCCGGGACAGCGTACGAATCGGCTTCGGTCAGCGCCATACCGCCGTCTTCGGCATCCGGTGCATTCCCATTTCCTCCGGCATCGTCCGTAGCCCTCGACGACGAGCATCGGCCCAGCTCAACCTGGTTACCGGCCATCCCGGGGTCGGGTGGCCGATTACCAGCAGGGGGTCGTCGTGCACCAGTGGACAGTCGTGTTTCAGACCGTAAGTGAATTCTTCTCCGCTGTGGGGGCCGTGATTACCTTGATCATCATCCTGAAAGAAGGTGGTAATAGCATCGATGATTGAGGCGCCGCCCACCGGTCGGATACCTGGCCGGTCGACCAACACTGCCCGGAATGGGTAAGTGTGCACCGCGGCGTTTGATTGGCGTCGCCCATCCACTCGGCCTGTGGCGAACGTTGATCAACTAACTGTTCACGTCGGCATTCCCTGCCGATCACCGGGCCAAGTCCGTGGGTTTTCGAAGGCCGGGCAGAGTCTCGGCCCGGCCGCGCCGCTGGCGCGCCACAGACCTTGACCTGGAGCGTTGTCCTTGCCCTCACGCGGACGTCGGCCGCGCCGCAATCGATTCGGCGTCCTCGCGCTGCCGGCGTTCGCCGTCATCGCGATCGCCGTGACCGTGTTCGGCGCGCCCGCGCCGGCCCTGGCGCACCCGTTCGGCGATCCGCAGACCGTCGCCATCGCGCCCATTGTCGCAGCTCACCAGCTGGCTGGAACTGGCCGCCGGCCTGCTGGTGGTCGCCACCGGCCTCTGGCTGGTACGCCGCCACCTGCACGCCGCCGACCACCATCACGGGCACCACCACACCCGCCCGCACAGCCACCACCACATCCACCCCCGCACGGGCACGTCCGGACCTGGTGCTCCCGAGCGCGGGCTTACCAGGACGAGGCGCCGGCCGTGCCGAGCACGCTCGACATGGCGCACGACAAGAGCGTCGACGTCGGCTCGCTGCGCCCGCTCGGACCATCGAGACCCCGTCCAGCCGGGACGTGGTCTCCCAGCGGTACGACGTGAAGCTCGGCGCCACCGCCGAGACGCCGATCCTGCGTTGGGAGGGTACCGCCGACCCGAGGCGGGTGGTGGCGCTGCGGGTCTGGGACCCGGCCGGCCAGAAGTGGGTGGTGCTGACCAGCTCCCGTGGCCAGGCCGGGCAGAGCACTGTGCTCACCGCGCCGCTGACCCCGGTCCACCGGGACGGCGGCACCGTGCACGTGCTGGTCACCGCCGGCACCGCGCCGGTCTCCGGCACGGTGGAGTTGCGCGAGGGCACCACGATGCGCGGCTCGGCCACGTTCTCCGGCGGCACCGCGACGTTCACCCTGCCGGTGGGCCTCGCGGGCGGCGCACACCCGCTCACCGCGTCGTACTCCGGCAGCGAGCACCTGGACCCGGCGCAGGCCACCGGCACGGTGACGGTGAAGCTACCGCCGGCCTGGAGCGCGACAGAGGTCTACCACCGCGGTGACCGGGTCAGCTTCCAGGGCAGGATCTTCCTGGCCTATTGGTACGCCGAGAACCAGAAGCCGGCCGATCCGAGTGGTCCGTGGCAGGAACTGGCCATGACCGAGCAGGGGGTGACGTTCTGGACGGCGTCCCGGATCTTCAACTCCGGGGACGTGGTGACGTACGGCGGGAAGATCTTCCGGGCCCGCTGGTACAGCCGGAACCAGGCGCCGGGTGATCCGAACGGGCCGGTGGAAACTGATTAAATAGCGGATGCCGCGCAGCCGGCCCGGGACCGGAGGGTCCCGGCCCGGCGTGGTCCCGGCCCGGGGTGACGTCGAACCCATATTCTTGACTGATTCCAGAAAAGCGGCCAGACTTCCGGGCGTGACGGCGACCCTGGACTTCCCGCAGATGCTGCGCGGTGCCGCGTTGCGGGTGACCCGCCCCCGGGTCGCGGTGCTGAACACGGTCTACGCGCACCCGCACGCCGACACCGATTCGATCATCGCTGCCGTACGTGCCGACCTTCCCGACGTGTCCCACCAGGCCGTCTACGACTCGCTGCACGCGCTCACCGGCGCGGGTCTGATCCGGCGCATCCAGCCGGCCGGCTCGGTGGCCCGCTACGAGTCGCGGGTCGGGGACAACCACCACCACGCCGTGTGCCGGTCGTGCGGCCGCATCTCCGACGTCGACTGCGCGGTCGGCGATGCGCCCTGCCTGACCGCTTCCGACGACGACGGCTTCGCCATCGACGAGGCCGAGGTCATCTACTGGGGCCGCTGCCCCGACTGCTCCACCGCAGGCCAATCCTGAATTCTCTGATCCGCGAAGTCACGGAAGGAACCAGATGTCCGAAAACCACGACGCCGTCGTCCACGACGCGGAGGCGGGCAGCGAGTCCCGCTGCCCCGTTGCGCACGGGCGTGCCCCCCACCCCACCCAGGGTGGCGGCAACCGCGGCTGGTGGCCGAACCAGCTCAACCTGAAGATCCTCGCCAAGAACCCGGCGGTGGCCAACCCGCTCGGCGAGGAGTTCAACTACGCCGAGGCGTTCCAGAGCCTCGACCTGGCCGCCGTGAAGCAGGACATCGCGGAGGTGCTGACCACCTCGCAGGACTGGTGGCCGGCGGACTATGGCCACTACGGCCCGTTCATGATCCGGATGGCGTGGCACAGCGCGGGCACGTACCGGATCAGCGACGGCCGTGGCGGTGCCGGCGCCGGGATGCAGCGCTTCGCGCCGCTGAACAGCTGGCCGGACAACGGGAACCTGGACAAGGCCCGCCGGCTGCTCTGGCCGGTGAAGAAGAAGTACGGGCAGAGCCTCTCCTGGGCCGACCTCATGATCCTCGCCGGCAACGTCGCGCTGGAGTCGATGGGCTTCAAGACCTTCGGCTTCGCCGGTGGCCGCGCCGACGTGTGGGAGCCCGACGAGGACGTCTACTGGGGTCCCGAGACCACCTGGCTCGGCGACGACCGCTACACCGGGGAACGGGAGCTGGAGAATCCGCTCGCCGCCGTGCAGATGGGCCTGATCTACGTCAACCCGGAGGGCCCGAACGGCAATCCGGACCCGATCGCCTCGGCCCGGGACATCCGGGAGACGTTCCGCCGGATGGCGATGAACGACGAGGAGACCGTGGCGCTGATCGCCGGCGGCCACACCTTCGGCAAGACCCACGGTGCGGGTCCCGCCGACCACGTCGGCCCGGAGCCCGAGGGTGCCCCCATCGAGGAGCAGGGCCTGGGCTGGAAGAGCAGCTTCGGCACCGGCAAGGGTGCGGACACGATCACCAGCGGTCTCGAGGTGACCTGGACCTACCACCCGACCCGGTGGGACAACGAGTTCTTCCACATCCTGTTCGGGTACGAGTGGGAACTGATGAAGTCGCCGGCCGGCGCGCACCAGTGGCGCCCCAAGAACGGCGCGGGCAGCGACATGGTGCCTGAGGCACACGATCCGTCGAAGCACCGCGAGCCGCGGATGCTGACCAGCGACCTCGCGCTCCGGTTCGACCCCGTCTACGAGCAGATCTCGCGGCGCTTCCTGGAGCACCCGGACGAGTTCGCGGACGCGTTCGCCCGGGCCTGGTTCAAGCTGACCCACCGCGACATGGGCCCGGTCGTGCGATACCTCGGCCCGGAGGTCCCGACCGAGACGCTGATCTGGCAGGACCCGATCCCGGCGGTGGACCACGAACTGGTCGACGCCGCGGACGTTGCCGCCCTCAAGGCCCAGATCCTCGCCTCGGGACTGTCGGTGTCCCAGTTGGTCTCCACCGCCTGGGCGTCGGCGTCGACGTTCCGGGGTGGCGACAAGCGCGGCGGCGCCAACGGGGCGCGCATCCGCCTGGAGCCGCAGAGCGGCTGGGAGGTCAACGAGCCCGACGAGTTGGCCCGGGTGCTGCACACCCTGGAGGGGATCCAGCAGGCGTTCAACGCCGCCCAGACCGGCGGGAAGAAGATCTCGCTCGCCGACCTGATCGTGCTGGGCGGCTCCGCCGCCGTCGAGCTGGCCGCCAATACCGCCGGACAGCCGGTCGAGGTGCCCTTCACGCCGGGGCGTACGGACGCGTCGCAGGAGGAGACCGACGTGGAGTCCTTCGCGGCGCTGGAGCCGACCGCGGACGGGTTCCGCAACTACCTCGGCAAGGGCCACCGGCTGCCGGCCGAGTTCCTGCTGGTCGACCGGGCCAACCTGCTGACCCTGAGCGCGCCGGAGATGACCGTCCTGGTCGGTGGCCTGCGAGTCCTGGGTGCGAACTACCAGCAGTCGCCGCTGGGCGTCTTCACCACGGCCCCCGGGTCGCTGACCAACGACTTCTTCGTCAACCTGCTCGACCTGGGCACGACGTGGCAGGCGACGTCCGAGGACGCGAACACCTTCGAGGGCCGTGACTCCGCCACCGGCGAGGTCAAGTGGACGGGTACCCGGGCCGACCTCGTCTTCGGCTCCAACTCGGAGCTGCGGGCGCTCGCCGAGGTCTACGCCAGCGACGACGCGCGGCAGAAGTTCGTGCGCGACTTCGTCGCGGCGTGGGTCAAGGTGATGAACCTGGACCGGTTCGACATCGCCTGATCTCGATGTTCCCGGACCGGCCCACCCGGGTCGGTCCGGACGCCAGGCCCGGCTCGTCCACCGACGAGCCGGGCCTGCGCGTTTCTCCGCTGCTGGATCAGCCTGTCCAGCCGACCAGCGTCAGCGGCGTACCGTCCGACGTCGGCGGCTCAGGTAGAGGAAGGCCGCGCCGGCGATCAACAACGCCACACCGACCCCGAGGAAGGTGATGGTGTTCGTACCGGTGAGCGCCAACCCGCCGCCACCCCCGGACGCCGCCGTCTCGGCGTTGTCCCGGGCCGGCGGGCCCTGGGCGACGTTCGCCCCGCCCGCCGGCGACTCCTCGGTCACCGGCTCGGTGGCTCGGCTGGTCGGAGTGGCCGCGCCACCTGCCGGCTTCTGCGGAGTCGGCTTCTGTCCGGCCGGTTCCTGCCCGTTGCCCGGCTGCTCCTGGTCCGGTTCCTGTTCGGCGGAGTCGTCGCCGGGCTGCTCCGCCGGTGGCTGCTGGCCACCCGGATTGCCGGCGGGCGGCTCCTCGTTACCAGGCTGCTCGGCGGGCGGCTGCTCGTTGCCCGGCTCTTCGGCCGGTGGCTGCTCGTTGCCGGGCTGCTCGGCGGGCGGTTGTTCGTTGCCGGGCTGCTCGGCGGGCGGTTGTTCGTTGCCCGGCTGCTCGGCCGGCGGTTGTTCGTTGCCGGGTTCTTCGGCCGGCAGCTGCTCCTCGGCCGGCTGGACCTGGATGCGGACCGAGTCGAGCGCGGGGATCTGGTTGGCCCGCACCATCATCGGGACGCGGTGTGAACCGTCACCGGCCCACGACGAGCACTGGGCGAGACCGGCGGGCAGCCCGGGCACCTCGATGATCACCGAATCCGGTTCGTCGCTGCCCTTGCCGTCCTCCGTCGCGACGAAGAACGCCGGCACCGGAGCCGGGTCGGCCGCCTCGTTCGTGGTGGTGAGCATCCGGCAGGCGGTGTGGAAGTGGCCCCGGACCAGGCCCTCGTCGTTGAGCAGGGAGGACTCCAGGTAGTAGCCGCCCTGCCCGGCGGGCAGGAACCGGTCGCGGACGAGGTTGCGGGTGCTCACCACGAGCCGGAACGGCTGTCCCTCGCGTACGGTCCGCGGCGCCTGGGCGATCAGCAGTGTCGGGTTCTGCTCCGCGGCACCCACCTCACCGAAGGCGGTCCCCACGCACCGGCCGCCGTCCTGGAAGCCGGTGTGCGCGGGAAGCTCGCTCGCCTCGCAGTCGTCGCCCAGGGCGTTCAGGCCGCCGCCACCCGGGGTGGCTCCGCCAGGGGTACCCGACGGCCTGGCCGGGCCGGTCGACGGCGGACACGTCTCGGCGGACGCCGGCGGCGACGCCTCGGCGCTCGCGTCGTCCCCGGCGGCGCCGGGACTCTCCGACGCGGCGGCGGACGGCGGTGGGGAGCCTGGCTCGCACCCGGGGGCGGCTTGCTGGCTCTCCGCGTTGGAGATCTGTGTGACACCGACCAGGCCACCGAACACGGCGAGAGCGGCGGCCACGGCGAGGAGGCGGCGGCGCTGGCCGGAACCGGTGGAGGCGCGACCGCGGTGCGACCGTCGCATATGTATGAACCTCCCGAAATCATGCGCTGCGGCTCGGACCGGTGGGGGTTCCGGCTGCCGTGACGGACGACCGTCTTCCGGTGGCTCGCGACCCGACAACTCCCGGAGGTCGAGGTCGGTGCCGCGCTGGCCGTCCCGTACGCCGCATGCACACCGTAGGGACCGGTCCGTCGGGAGACCAAACGCAGCAGGCGGAAATGCGGGTTTCTTGAACCGGAGATAATGGAAACTTATGGTGGCCCCTCGGCTCGGTCCGATTCGCCGGACCGGAGACGCCGGACCGGTTGGACCAGAGCGGGGAACGTCAGTCGATCAGGTTGCGTACGGTGGCCGTCAGGTCGGCGAGACGCTCGTCGGCCCGCCGACGCTGATGCCTGATCCACTCCTTGCCCTCGGCGGCGATGCCCTCCAGCACGTTCAGGGTGCGGGGGAGGCCAGAGGCGTCCAGTGTGACCTGGGACAGCATCTCCGGATCCTCGTCCTGCCGAGGATCCTCGGTGTGCGACTCGGTCACCCGTACGCTGATCGGCTCGCCGTTGACCAATGTCAGCTCGAACGTCTGCTGCTGTTTCGCGGCGCCGTGCACGCGTACGGCGGCTACCGCGTCGAAGCGGTAGTTCAGGCGTTGCGTCCGGTTGGCGGAGCACTTCTCGAAGTCGAGATCGATGTCCACCTGGCGTACGCCGTCATCGGTCAACAGGAAGAGCAGGAGGCGGTATCTCGAGTAACGCCACGGCCCGCCGCGGAACCGCGCCCGCTTGTAGGAGTCGGCGGGCGCCTCGATGAACGCATGGGCGAGCACCTGGCTCGGCCTGAGCCGGTAGTGTCGCATGGCCTCCTCGACGAGGATCTTGCGATCGCACTCCAACCATGCGGCCATCTCCGGCTCCGAGGGCCTGTGCGACAGTTTCCGCTGCCAGCGGTCGTACGCCGCACGACGCGCGGTCCGCTCGTGATTCCGCTCTGCCCGGTCGGCCTTCACCCGCCGCCACTCGCTGCCGATCCGGAACCATGCCCGCACAGCGATCACGCCGGACGCCAGCGCGCTCAGTAGCGACAGCGTGCCGTCCAACGGCGCGGTCGACACGGCAGCGGGTGCTACCCAGAGACTCGCCGCGGCAACGACCGCCAATCCTCCTACGCAACGGGCCCTCGTTGCGAACGGCGTACGGAGCTCGGCCCGGTGGGTTGTCAAGGTGCCCTTCTCCCACCGTGCCTTCACGTCGGCCACCAGGTAGCGGACCAGCCAGGCGATCTCGTCAGCCTCGACCTGCTGCTCGCGATAGATCTCGACGAGCTCGTCCCGTAGATGCCGGCGGATCCCCGCCGTCTGGTCCAGCCAGTAGGCCCGGTCTGTCTCCCTGGGTACATACCGCTTGAAGTACCTGTCGAAAAGCTGGGTCACGTTGCGGGCGAAGCGGTCGCCGGACCTCGCTGCCCGTCGTTGCCGGGGTGGGATGAACTCAGCTTCCTTCGTCCGCAACCGCTCCCGCCGGAAATGCCAGTCCGCTCCGCCCTGAACGAAGCCGGCGATTCCCACCGCGGTGGCGAGGTAGGCGAGCATCGCGGGCAGCTCGCCCCGGCGTAGCAGCAACCAGCCGATGGTGCCGAAGGCGATCACGAAGACCGCTGTACCGGCGAGCGTGCCCAGCCACTGCCGGACCGAGATCGAAACCGGTTGTACGGAGCGGACCCGTGGGCTGGCGGGGGAGGGATGAAAGAAGATCCAGACCCGTTCCATCCGGTCACCTGCCAGCTGACCTGCCCTGGCCCGCTCGACAGAGCGGTGCCACATCTGGTCCTCCATCCGACCTTCGAGCAGCACCCCGAGGTGGTCGAAGATCTTGTCGCGCTGTCGCGGCGGAAGCTCGTCGAGCTCCTTGACCACACGGTCGGTCTCGGTCGGGTCCAGGGAGTTGAGCAGCCGGAGGACGGTTCGCAGCCCCACGGTCCACTCGCCCTTGCCATGCAATGGTGGGATGCGGTCACAGACGCCGGCGAGGTAGTTGAAGTCTTCGTTGCCCAGCTGCCGTAGCGTCCGTCCGCTCAACAGGGCGAGCAACTGGTGGAACTGCAACTCGTCGGTGTCGTACCCCTGGGTCACGGCGTCGTCGATGAGTTCCCGGGCCCTGCCCGGCATCCGGGCGTCGAGGTATTTGACACCGGTGCGGAACCGCTGCTCGGCTGAGGCGTCCGGCGGCAGCTGGTAGTAGACGTTGCCGTGGATCGCCTGTGCCTGTACGCCGACGTGGGCGTCCCCCTGAACGATGTTGCTCGCGGTCGGTGTCGTCATGACAACCCCCTGGCCGCCGCGATGATCGTTGCCAGCCGCTCGGCGAGCTCCGCGACGTCCGCGACCAGACCGCGTAGCCGCTTCAACGTCACTACCAGGGTGCTCCTGCCTTCTGGCGTCTCCTCCTTGAGGCAGTCGTTCACGACGTCGACCTCCGCCTCGGCCGCCGCATAGGTGGCCTTGTCCAGTTGGCCGTCCCGATGGGCCCGATCGAGCAACCTCCGAAGGTCCGCTACCGCCGACCGGAGGTCGATCACCGGTCCCGTCTCCGAGCCGACCGTGACGCTGCCGTAGACCTGGCCGGCCTGGACTCCCACCCGGGCATTCCCGCTGGCGATGTTCCGGTTCGTCATGCTCATCGGTGCCCGCCCGACCTTCTCCACCGGTTCTGGTTGATCGGCCGCGCCGTCGGCGACCAGTTCCTGGGCAAGGGCCGCCGCGAACGCCGCCGCATGACCGACCGCCCGTGGCTGCCAGTTCTCGCCGTCGGCGGCCGCCTTGTTGCCATCGGCCCGGTCACTGATGCCGCGCACCACGACCACCGGCAGGGAATGGTTCAGGTGGCCCGCCTGTGCGACGCCCGCAGCCTCCATCTCGATGGCCAACGCGTCGTTGTAGTGTTGCCGCACCCACCGGGCCTGCTCGGACACCGCAGAGTCCTGCACCACCTCGCCGGCGGCGATGGGCCCGAAGTGAACCTTCGGCATGGCACCGTGCGGCAAACCGTGGGCCCACTCGCCGCTCCGGGCCACGTGTTGCGCGATCTGGCCCGCGCCGTGCGGAATCTCCCACGCTCTCGGGCGGGCCTTCAGACCGTCGTCCTCGCTCGTGCCGCCGTGGTAGGCGTAGACCTGGGAGGCGACGACCACGTCCCCGAGTCGGACATTCGGCCACAGGGCGCCGGCCACCCCGACGAAGAGCACGGCGGCGGGGGAGAACTCGGACATGGCGCGCTCGGCCAGTACGGCCGCGGGGTGGTTGCCCTTGCCCACCAGGCCGAGCGCGACCCGGCATCCGGTGCTGCCGAGCCGGCCGACCTCGAAGCGCGTGCCGGCGTGGTGCCGGTGTACCCGCAGGTCGGTCAACCTCTCCCGGACTGCCTCGTACTCCAGGTTCAGAGCCGTGAGGATCACGACGAGACCGCTGTTCATGCTTCTGTCCTCTCCTTGCCGGTCGGACTGGGTGGGTCGGGTCATCGGGGGATGCAGGGTGTTGCGCGGGCCGGACCGGAACAGCCGAGCGGGACGGCCGGTCTCCGCCTTCCGCGTCGGTCCGGCCGGCACGATGAAACCGGCGACGCTCTGGACCTTGCGGTAGAAGTTCCGTGGATCGAGCCGGACTCCCCATACCGCCTCGTAGACGTCCTGCAGCTCCACGAGCGTGAAGGTCGGGGCGCAGAACGCGGTCGCCAGCGAGGAGTGCTCCAACTTGGCGCGGGTGCGGTCGACGCCGTCCGCGACGATCTGCTGGTGGTCGAAGGCGAGCCGGGTCGTGCCCGACAACGCCTGGTCGGTGGGGGTCCAGCGGGCGTCGGAAGCATCGGTGCCGGCGACCGGCTCGGGCAGCCGGGGCGCGACCGCCAGGTAGGCCACCGAGACGACCCGTCCCCTGGGATCGCGTCCGGGCGTGCCGTACACGCCTAGTTGTTCGAGGTGCAGGTGGTCGGCCTCCAGCCCCGCCTCTTCGGCCAGCTCCCGCTGGGCGGCCGTCAGCAGTTCCTCCTCTGCGTGGTTCAGGAAGCCGCCGGGCAGGGCCGGCACGCCCCGGTACGGCTCGATGCCGCGCTCCACGAGCAGCACCTGGAGGCGGGAGTCGCGCAGGGTGAGGATGACCAGGTCCACGGCCAGAAGAACCGGAGGCGGAACCCATAAATCGTCGGACATGAATGAACCATAGGCTTCTTGTCATCCTGACAGGAACACTTGTCGGGTGTCGGCTTTCGGCAGGGTCCGGTGAGCGTCGAGGCCGGTCGACCAAGCCGGTGATCCCGATCTGCCTGGCCGGCTCTCGCCCGAGGAGGCGCTGTCGGCTACGGTGATCAAATAGTGTTCTCGTCCCGTCGCCGTCTCCTGATCGCCGTGCCGGCTGCCGCCGTCGCCCTCGGTGTGGGGTCGTTCGCCCTGCTCCGGTTCACCGGGGACCGACCGGACGAACCCGCCGCCGCCACCCGGGTCGTCCAACCGGGAGCGCCGGGTCAGCCGGGCCGGGTCCTTTCCCCGGGCGAGCAGTCCAAGCTGCCGCCGCCTCCGGCGCACACCGAAGCCGACGTCCAGTTCATGCAGCGGATGATCGCGCACCATGCGCAGGCGCTGGAGATGACCGCCCTCGTCGCCGACCGTGCCGAGAGCCCCGAGGTGTCACTGCTCGCCGGTCGGATCCAGACGTCGCAGCGGGACGAGACGACGCAGATGGAGCGGTGGCTGACCGAACGCGGCGCACAGGTGCCCGGCCCGCACACGCACCATGCCGGGCATGACGCGACGATGCCGGGAATGCTCACCCCGGAGGAGCTGAGCCAGCTGCGGCAGGCCCGGGGCAGGGAGTTCGACCGGCTCTTCGTCGACTTCATGATCCGCCACCACAACGGGGCGTTGACGATGGTGCAGCAGCTCTACGCGGCAGGCGGCGGGCTGGAGCCGGCGACCGACCGGTTCGCCCGCGAGGTCAACGCCGACCAGGCGATCGAGATCAGAAGCCTCCAGCAACTGCTGGCCAAGCTGACCGGCTGAGCCAACCGGCGACAACGCCCGTCACCTCTGGGGGCGCCCCGGCCAGCGCGGTGCCGGCCGGGCAGTTCGCCAGCGCGGTGCCCGGGCCTGCCGCCGACCGGAAACGTGCCGCGGGCCTGGAGACGCGTCGGGGGCGTGTCCCGCCGGGTACTCCGACCGGACACGCCCCACTGCCAACGGTGCCTACCGTGGGTCAGTCAAGGCTGGCGCACTGGCCGGCGACCGGCCCCTGCACCGTGTTGGCCTTACCGAGGTTGATCGGCGCCGGCGAGTTGCCGGTACAGCTCAGCGGGCCGCGTACGGTGCTGTCCGCGACGATCGGCTCGACCGTCCCGGTACGGTTCGAGGTCAGTACGGCCGGTCCGGAGATCTCGGTCTGCACGATGGCGGCGCTGCCCTTCGTACCGGTGATGCTCACCGGCCCGCGCACCGTGCTGCCGTAGAGGTGCACCGCGGCCGCGTTCGACGCCGACACCGGGCCGGAGATCGTCGAGTCGAGCGCCAGCAGCGAGGCACCCGGGCGGACCGTGACCGGGCCGGAGACGGTCGCCCCGGTCAGGCAGGTGACGCCGGTGACCGTCAGCGGCCCGTTGTGCCGCTTCGAGATGGTCGAGGTGCAGGTCCGGGCCAACTGGTCGAAGCGGGCCCGGGCCACCGCGAGGCTCGGCGCCCAGGTGGTCCTGGTCTGGTGCTGGGCGTTGAACTCCGGCACCCGCACCTCGCGGGCGGCCGCGATCTCCGCCGCGCTCAGGTCCTGGCTCGGCTTCAGCCCGAAGACGTCGAAGCCGCGGGCGATCTCACTGCCGTAGACCTGACCGTTGTACCAGTACGCCGACCAGAAGCCGCCGAGCATGATGCTGGTGGGGCTGATCGGCCCCCGGTCGAAGTAGCCGATCTCGCGCGGGTTGGCCGAGTCGGTGAAGTCCAGCAGCGAGATGCCGCCCTGGTACCACGCCTGGGCCAGGATGTCCCGCCCCGGCACCGGGATCAGCGAGCCGTTGTGTGCGACGCAGTTCTCCTGGAGCGTCTGCGGCACCGGCAGCTTGTAGTAGCTGGCGAACCGCATCTTCCGGTCCACGATGTCGAAGATCGCGTTGGCGCCCCACTGCGGCTGGTCGGTCGTCCGACACCGGGCACCGGTGCCGCCGCCCCACTCGTCGGTGAAGATGACCTTCTTACCGTCGTTGCTGAGCGTCGCGGAGTGCCAGTACGCGAAGTTCGGGTCGGAGACCTCGTCGATGCGTACCGGATCGGCGGGGTTCGAGATGTCGATCAGGATGCCGTTGCCCTCGCAGGCGCCGGCCGCGAGGCCGAGTTCCGGATAGGCGGTGATGTCGTGACAGGCGTCGGTCACCGGCGACGGGCTCCACGATCCGCCCGAGGGGTGGGTCGGGGCCGGCGGGGTGTTCTGCAGGCCGTCGACCGCACCGGTCTGCGGGTTCGCGAACAGCCGGGGACCGCTGACGATCGCCGCCTGCCCGGGGGCCGCCACCGGTACCTTGATGACATCGATCCGCCACCGGGCCGGGTTGTCGCCGGCCGCCGGGGTGTTGTTGCAGCCGGCCATCGTGGTGGCCGGGCGTACGCCGGCGGTGCCGGAGACGTACACGTAGACGTTCGCGCTGTCGTCCGGGTCGGTGACCAGGGTGTGCGTGTGCGATCCTCGGCAGGTCTGCACCGCGGCGACCTGTACCGGGTTCGCCACGTCGCTGACGTCGAAGACGCGTACGCCCTGGAAGCGGGTGCCGACCGCCGGGTCCGTACCGCAGTCGAGGCGGCCACGGGTTTCCTCGACCGACATGAAGAGCAGGTCGCCGTGGACGCTCAGGTCGCCCTGCCCGCCCGGGCACACCACGCTGGTGACCAGTGTGGGGTTGGTCGGCTCGGAGATGTCGTAGATGTTGAAGCCGTTGAAGTTGCCGATGAAGGCGTGATCGCCGCCGAAGGCGAGATCCGATCCGGCGTAGCCGAAGTCACCCGGGTTGGCCGGGTTGACGAAGCCTGCCGGCTTGTCGCGGTGGGCCAGCAGTTCGAGGTTGCTGCTCGCGCTCTGCGCGTCCAGCCAGCCCGCGCCGAGGCCGATCCGCGGGTCCGGCGCGGGTTCCTGGCCCGACGCCGTCCCCGGCAGCAAGGAGGCGAGGAGTACGGCTGCCGCCGCCACGCCGACGAGTCGGCGTCTCCTGCCTGGTGTGCGATCCGACCGATAGGTCATGCGTATGTCCTCCGTGCACGATGCCCCAGTGGGTGGCGACGTGCGTCGGGGCGCGTGCACGCCGCGGTAGTAAGGACCGTACCGCGTGTCGGCCCGAGAAGATCATGGAAATATTCGCGAGGGACGCGAAAATCGCCGACAACCAGGGCCGACCGGCCGAACCGATCCGCTGATCCGCCGGTCCCGACCTGTGCGATGCGGCTGTCCCGACCTGTGCGATGCGGCTGTCCCGACCTGTGCGATCGGCCTGTCCCGACGTCGGGCCGGATCGCGGAGGTCAGCGGCCGGAGGTGGCCGGAGACGGGGCGGGCGCGGTGTCGAAGGTAAAGATCTGGCCGGGTGTGCTGAGGTCACAGGCGACCTGGCCGATCGCTGCCCAGTCCTCGGTCGAGCCGCCCACCACCCCGACGCAGAGCCCACTGTGCACGGCGTGGATCCGGAAGCCGCTGGTCGGGGTGGTGACCGGCTCCAACCGGAAATCCTCCGCGAGTCCCGTACCGCAGAATCCGTCCTGGACCACCCCGCCGACGTCCCGACTCGCCGCCATCACCCCCATGCAGCCGGGGCCGAACTCGGGATGCAGCGTCTCGAACCGGTGTCCCGCGCCAGTCGGCCGGAGCGCCCGCGGTGGAAAGGCACTGGCACAGTCGCTCTGGAAGAGTTGCCTGTCGTCGGTGCCGACGCGTTCGGTCAGGCACAGTCCGGAGTGGGCCGCGCGGACCAGGTAGTAGCCGGGTGCCGGCACGGCCGGGGCGCCCGGCGACGGACTCCGGACCGCCGTACCCTCCGGCGGGCGGCCGTCGTGCGCCGAGGCGAGTTCACTGTCGAGGCCACGCCAGGCCAGCACCACGATCGCGAGCAGCGCAACGGTGCCGATCGCCAGGGCGGGGCGCCAGCGGCGTACCCGTGCCCGGCCGGCGACCGACGGTGGGTGCACGGTGGACGGCCGTGACGGCGCCGCCGCCGCGGTGGCGGCCGCGCCGTCTACGGCGATCCGGCGGCGTACGTCGACCCAGGTGGCCACCTGCTCCGGCGGCGTTCCGCAGGCAGTGAGGAAGGTGACCACCAACTCGGCTCGGGGCAGGGTGTTCCGGCCCAGCATGTTGGCGAGGGTGCTGGGCGGGAGCGTCCCGCCGGTCTCCCGGGCCCGTCGGCTGATCTCCCGGTAAGTCAGGCCGGACCCGCACCGGACCTGACGTAGTAGCGTGACGTACCCGGTGGGGCAGGTGGCTGTGCGGGGATCGGGTCCTTTGGCGTTCTCAGGCATTGACCGACTCCATCCGCCGACGCGGGGAACTCTTCCGGTCGATTCTGCCGGCCCGGCATACACGGCGCGGCAAACGTCCGTCCTGATGGCGCGGCCGGGCGCCGGGGCTGGGCGTCCCCGCTATTCGGCGGCCGGACGGTCCGGCCCGCTCGGCGACCGGGGAATCTGGTCCAGCAGGAAGGCTTCGAGCCGGTCCCACGCGGACTGAAGCAGCACCGCCGGATCCTCGGCGGTCATCATGTCGCGCCCGGGCACGAAGGCGCTGCGGGTGAAGTACTCGCCGTTCGCGACGTAGCTCAGCTTCAACACGGTGTGCCGGCCGTGGGACTGGAGCGTCGGGATCAGCACCGGCCCGGGGAACGGCGCCTGGCAGTGCGCGCACAGTTGGCAGGGCTCGCCGTCGCGCCGGCCGTCCACGGGTACGCCGTGCCGGTCGCAGCGCCGGCACCGTCGCTGCCATGCCTGGGTCGGAACACTGCACGGCTGGGCCGGCCCGAACGCCCTGCCCGCAGATGACGGCCCGCCGCCGGTGGGAAAGGCGGCCTGCCACGGGCCGGCGTACGGCACCGTGCGGCGGGGATCGGTCAGCTCCCGTTCCAGCCGTCGCCAGAGGTCCCGGATCCGTCCGACGAGGTGCTCGGGCACCGGCCCCGGTCCGGTCTCGATCAGGTCACCGAGGTCGCAGCCGACGTACCGGTGTCCGTCGTCCAGCCGCAGGTGCCAACTGCCGGGTCGGCTGGCCCGGTCGAAGATCTGGGCCCGGTAGGGCCCCTCGTACCAGGTCTGGGCGCCGAGGTCGACCAGGTCGCTGTCGTCGTCGACGGTGACCAGGTCGGGGCGCCACCGCATCGGAGTGGCCAGGTGACCCGTCTCCCGGGTGTCGGTGTCGTCGCCGACATGGCTGGGTCGACAGTCGTCCGAGCAGTACGCCGAACCGGCGGCGGGGGCGGCGCCGCAGGGGCAGAGACCGGACGTCGCCCGGTCGATCCGGTCGAGCAGGTTGGCCATGACATCGCCGCCTCGGTGCAGGTGGACGCGCTCGGCGCAGAGCCGGTCGCAGACTCAGACATTCAACGATATCGTTCTGTATGTTGATCTTCACGGCCATCCCCGGTCGGCGGGCCGACCCTGGAGCGCCTCGATCTCCACCGCCAATCGTCCGGGTGGGCGAGGCGGGGACTTCCGGGCGCGGCGGACGGTTGGCTCGACCGCCCGCCGCACCTGACCTGCCCGCGCTATCCCGCGCGGTCCTCCGGATACCAGCGCAGCTCGACCGTGTTGCCGTCCGGATCGGAGACGTAGATCGAGATCGCGTTGCCGCGTGCACCGAACCGGCCGACCGGCCCCTCCAGGACGGTGAAGATCCCCGACTCGATCACCTCGGCCCAGTCCAGCGGTTCCACGACCAGGCAGATGTGGTCGACGTTCGACTCGCCCCGCTGGCCGTGCACCAGGTCGATGATGGTCTCCGGGGTGATCCGGACCGAGGGGAACGGGACCTTGCCCGCCCGCCACTCGGGCACCCGGACCGGTGCCAGGCCGAGGGTCCCGCTGTAGAACGCCAGGGAGCGCTCCACGTCCTGCACGGTGAGTACCAGATGGTCGAACGCCTTGACCTTCATCGTCGTCACCTTGTCTCCAGGTCGACGGCCCGGCGCAGCCAGTCGGTGAAGAGCGCCGGGTCGATCTCGTCGACGGCGTGTAGCTTCACCGCGGCCATCCGGCGGGCGCCCGGGACGAGCCGCCCGCTCGGGTCGGCCAGCTCCTGCCCCCGCCACAGCCCGAAGGTCACGTACGACCGGTACGCCTTCACCAGGCAGACCGGCTGCTGCCCGGGCCTGCTGCCCAGGCTCCAGGTCGGGTGGCCGTGCCACATCCCGCCGGTCGCCCCCGGCAGCGCCGCATCGACGATCGGCCGGAGCTTCTCGCCGATCTCCCGCAGCGGTGCGTAGAGACCGCGCAGGTAGTCGGTGATCTCGGTGGTGCCCATGTTTCCTCCTGTCGTACCACGCCGGTCGGCTGCAGCTCGGCGTTCTGGCCGGAACCCCGGCCCGGCGGTGACGCCTCTTACGATCCGCCGCACGGCGACCGGCACCAAGCCGTGATCGGGCTACGATCGTTGATCCAGATTCAACGATGGGCGCCGACGTGCTGGAACGACACGAGATCGAGACCTTCCTGACCCTCGCCGACGAGCTGCACTTCGGCCGTACCGCCGAGCGGCTCCAGGTCACCACCGGGCGGATCAGCCATGTGGTGAAGAAGCTCGAACGCCGGGTCGGGGCGCCGCTGTTCGAGCGCACCAGCCGGGTCGTCCGGCTCACCCCGATCGGGCGGCAGCTGGCCGCCGACCTGACCCCGCTGGTGGCCGGGATCGACGAGGCCGTACGCCGGGCCGTCGACGCCGGGCGCAACGTCACCGGGCGGCTCCGGGTGGCGTTCCTGGGCGAGGGGACGGCGCCGCTGCTGCTCAGGGCGGTCAACCTCTTCACCGAGCGGCATCCCGAGTGCGAGGTCGAGGTGCACGAGGCGCAGCTCGCGAACACCCGGTCGAGCCTGCTGGACGGCTCGGTGGACGTGCTGATCGCGTCGTACCCGTTCGACGGCATGGCGAACGGGCCGGCGCTGCTCTCCGAGGGGCGGGTCCTCGCGGTCGCCGCCGACCATCCGCTGGCCGGCGCGGCGTCGGTCTCCCTGGACGTCCTCGCCGACCATCCGGTGGTGCAGTATCCGGCGGTCACCTCCGCCGAGTTCAAGCGCGACCGTACGCCCGAGCACACCCCGTCGGGCCGACCGGTGCCGAAGGGGCCGGTCGGGAACACCTTCTCCGAGATGCTCTCGCTGGTCGCGCTCGGCCGGGGCGTACTGCCGGTCGGCGAGCACAGCCGCCGCTACTATCCCCGCCCCGACCTCGCGTACGTGCCGATCTCCGACGCGCCGCCGATCGAACGCGGCCCGATCTGGCTGGCCACCAACACCACCGCCCGGGTCCGGGAGTTCGTCCGGGCCGCCGCCGACGCCAACCGGCCGACCCCGCCGGCACCGACCGGGCTGAGATCGCAGATCGCGGGCTCACGGGGTCGGCAGCGGCACCCGGTCCGGCGTACCGGGCAGGGTGGCGACGACCCCCTCGGCGTTGACCAGGCGGTAGCCCCCGCCGTCGAGCGCCTCGATCCGGCACTGCACGGCGACGGGCGGCCTGGAACGCAGGACCGGTGACCCGGGTCGGCGCCGTCGCGGGACCGAGCCCGAGGCGTTGGCCACCGTCCCGGCCGGTGTGGGGGTTGCCCTGGTCGCGGGTCCCCGGTTACCGCTTCCCGTCCGGATGGCGGTCGACGAAGGCCATCCACGGATCGGCCTCCGGGGCATCGCCACCCGCCGCCGACACCGGTGCGTCGCCACCTGCCCCCGGCGGGGGCCCGCCGGACGGTACCGACGGCGATGGCCGCTCTCCGACCCCGACCCCGACCCCGGCGGCGCCGCGCCGGGCCGCCGGAGCCGGAGCGGGCGTGGCCGGGACCGGTGGTACCGGACCTGCCTCCGGCTCGATGCCGCGCCGGGCGGCGAGCAGGGCCGCCAGGGCGGTGGTGATCGGGACGGCGGTGATCAGCCCGATGGTGCCGACCGCGCTGCGTACCAACTCCTGGGCGATCAGCGGGCTGGTGAGCAGCTCGCCGATCGGGGTGGCGGTGTCGGCGGCGAAGAGCAGCATCAGCGGCAGGGAGGCGCCGGCGTACGCCAGCACGATTGTGTTGATCACCGATGCGATGTGTGCCCGACCGATCCGGGTGGCCGCCGAGTAGAGCCGCCGGAAGCCGTACCCGGGATTGGCCAGGGCGAGTTCGCTGACCGTTGCCGACTGCGTGACGGTGACGTCGTCGAGTACCCCGAGTGAGCCGATCACGATGCCGGCCAGTAGCAGGCCGCGCATATTGACCTCACCCTGGGTGATGGAGAGGTAGTTGGAGGTCTCGTCGGCGATCCCGGAGAGGTGGGCGGCGGCGGTGGCGATCGCGGAGAGGGCCGCGGTGATGGTCAGGCTGGCCAGGGTGCCGGCCACCGCGATCGTGGTGGTCATGCTGAACCCGTGCGTCAGGTACAGCACGGTGAGCATGATCGCCGCGGCGCCGACGATGGCGACCAGCAGTGGTGAGCGCCCGTCGAGGATGGCCGGCACGATGAACATCAGCAGCACCGCGAAGGTGACGCCGAGCCCGGCCAGGGCGCTCAGGCCGCGCCACCGGCCGAAGGCGAGTACGGCGAGCGCGAACACCGCGCCGAGCAGCCACAACTGGGTGGACCGCTGGTGGTCGATGATCGAGTACTGCCGCTCGGGGCTCTCCTCCAGATAGAGCAGCACCACCTCGTCCCCGGCCGCCACCCGGATTGCGCCCGGCCCGGACGGTACGTCGGTGCTGACCCGCTGGCCGGCCCCGATGCCCTCGGTCAGGTCGACCGTGACCGTGCCGCAGTCGGTCGGGGCGCCGGTCGGCAGTTCCTCCCCGGCGGGCGGTGCGGCGCAGGGGGCCGACGCGACGGCGACGACCGTACCGAGCACCCGGATCGGACCGTCGGCCGGACCGGGCGCCGGGGTGTCCCGGGGCCACAGCAGTGCCATCGACACGAGGGTGAGCACCGCCGCCGGGATCAGCAGGGCCAGACTCAGCCGGCGCGCGGCGCGGCTGCTCGGCCGGCCGGGGAAGGGCAGGTGGCTGTGCGCGTGTTCGGAACTCATTAGAAGCCGCCCGCGAAACCCCTGGCTTCAGCCATGGGGAGGAAAGGGCGGTCAGGCGTGATGCTGATCCTTGGCATGGCGTCGACTCCTCCGTGTGGGCGGAACTGTCGGATGGGGCTGGGATGCTTCCAGTTGTGGAGGAGACGGTGCGGTACACCTACCGGTTGCGCCCCGGCGCGATCGCGGAGGCGGCGCTGTTGGCCGAGTGGGGCCGGTGTCGCTGGTTGTGGAACGAGGCCGTGCACCAGTACAGGACCGGCCGTAGGCCGACGTTCGGCAAGTTGTCGAAGTTGTTGACCGAGGTGCGGGCCCGTTCGTCGTGGCTGCGGGACGGGTCCCAGGTCGCGCGGCGGCAGACGTTGCGTACCTACGCTCTCGCCCTTCGACGCGAAGGGACGAGGCCGGCCGAGATCGGAGCGGCGTAAGGACATGCTGCCCAGCCTGGAATACACGGTGCGGGATTCTCGATCCGCGGCCGCCGGCTGCGGCTGCCCGCCGGCGTCACCATTCCGGTCGTCCGGTCCCGCGAGATGCCGTCCGATCCGACCAGCGTCCGCGTCTACCAGGACTGCCTCGGGCACTGGTACGCCTCCTTCGTCGTCTGCCGCGAGATCACACCCGCCCCAGATGCCGATGGGGCGATCGGTGTCGACTGGGGTGTCACGACGACCGCGACCACGACCGATGCTGCCTACGACCTGCCACACCACGGCCACCGGAAACGGTGCGCCGCCGAACTCGCCAAACTCCAACGCCGAATGGCCCGCCGCCGACGCCGCAAGGGTGCCCCGCCGTCGAACGGCCACCTGCGAGCCAAATGCCAGGCGGCGAAGCTGGCGAAGAAGGCGGCCCGGCAGAACACCCACGACGTCCGCGTCTGGGCGAAAAAGGTCGTCGACAACCACGCGACCATCGCGGTCGAGGACTTCAAGCCCACATTCCTGACCAGATCTCGGATGGCCCGCACGGCTGCTGACGCGGCGATCGGTGCGGCGAAGCGGGAGCTGGTCGACCGTGGCCGGCGGGCGGGCCGGAAGGTGGTGCTGGTACCGCCCGCCTACACCACGATGACCTGCTCGCAGTGCGGTACGAGAGCCAAGGACCGCCTCGGGCTGGGTGTCCGGTGCCACGGCTGCGGGTACACCGCGTGTCGGGACCGGAACGCGGCGAGGACGATCCTCGCCACGGCAGAGCGTGGCCGTGCTGGTGCCGACGACGTGAGACATGCGATCACCTCCTTCCGGGGCGGTGCTCTCGTGCGGTCTGAGCCAGAGATCCCCCGGCTTCCAGCCGTGGGAAGCGTTAACGGCTCGACTGCTGGCCCCTTCCCCTTCCCTTTGCGTCGGGTCGCCTCCGAGGGGCTCCGGCCCGAGCATCGCAGCCGGAAGCCGCCGACGGGCCAGCATGACACGCCGGTGACCTGCCGGACGCGACCCGGACCCCGGCGTCCGCCGGTCAGCGGACAAGGGCGTCGGTCAGTCGGACGGCGGTCTCCTGGTTCAGCGGCCCGTGCCCGAGCAGGAAGCGGTACCAGAACAGTCCGTACGCCTGGTCGACCAGGAGTTCGAGATCCAGTTCCGGGCCGAGTTCGCCGCGCTCCCGGCCCCGCCGGACGATGGCGTGCAGCGCGTCCCGGCGGGTCTGGGTGAACTGCCGGAACAACTCGGCGGTGCCCGGGTCGCGGGCCGCCTCGGCGGCCAGGGTACGCAGCACGGCCGCGGTCGCCGGCTCGCCCGCCCGGCGGAACGTGTGCGCGAGGTAGGTGCAGAGATCCTCCCGGAGTGATCCGGTGTCCGGGACCGGCACCAGCGAGTCGCTCCAGTCGGTCAGCGCCTCCAGCAGGACCGCGCCTTTCGACTGCCACCAGCGGTAGATCGTCTGCTTGCCGACCCCGGCCTCGTGGGCGATGACGTCGACGGTCAACCCGCCGTCGTGCCGGGTGGTGAGCAGCCGGAGCGCCGCGTCGAGGATCGCCTGCCGGGCCTCCTCGTTGCGGCGCCGACCGGTGTGTGCCCGGCGGTGGCCGTCGGAGCCGCTGGTCGTCACCGCACCAGCATATGATTTGTCGGAACTGTCGGTCTCGATAACGCCGTTCGTCGTCCCGGTGCCGTACGTAGCCCGTCGGCCCAGGCTTCCCCGGCCCGGCCGCCGCCGAAGTGCCGGACGGTGGCGGTCCGGTCCGGAAACGGGGTCGGCCAGCCGTCGAGCCAGCGGGCGATCCGCGCAGGGGTGTCGGCGTCCGGTCCCTGTGGCCCTGCCTCGGCCAGCACCAGCCGGGTGACCAGGCCGGGTTGGCGCGCGGCGACGGGAAACGCGGTGTGCCCGCCCAGCGACTGGCCGACCAGCACCGCCGGGCCGGTGACGGCCAGCGCCGCCGCGACGTCCGCGACGTGGGAGTCCCGGGAGACGTCGGTGGGCCGCCGCTCGCTGGCGCCGTGCCCGCGCGGGTCGAGGGCGTGCACGTGGTGCGTCGCGCGGAGCCAGGCGGCGGTGGCCGACCACACTCCGGCGTGGCCGCAGAGGCCGGGCAGGAGCAGCACCGGCCGACCGGCGCCGCCGAGATCGTGCAGTGCCAGCCGGGTGCCGTCCGGGGTTAACAGGTCGGGCACCTGGCGGACCATAGCAGGGCGGGCGCTCCGTCCACGATCAAGTAATTCTCCGGCCTGTCCCGGGTCGGTAGGTTTCGACCACCGTGACCGGTGGGGAGAGACTGTGCACATGGGCGAGATAAAGGTGGGCACCTCCTCCTGGGCGGACCGGTCGCTGCTCGCGTCCGGCTGGTACCCCCGGTCGGCCAACACCCCGGCCGGGCGGCTGGCCTACTACGCCGAGCGGTTCGGTCTCGTCGAAGTGGACACCACCCACTACGCCGTACCGGCACCGGAGACGACGTCGGCCTGGGTGGACCGTACCCCGCCGGACTTCACCTTCAACGTCAAGGCGTTCGGCCTGTTCACCGGGCACGGGGCGGAGCTGGCGGCACTGCCCCGGGACCTGCGGCCGGACGGCCGGGACACCGGTCGGGTACGCCGTCGCGACCTGCCGGAGTCGATCTACGACGAGTTGTGGCAGCGGTTCCGGGAGGCGGTCGAGCCGATCGCCGGAGCCGGCAAGCTCGGCGTACTGCTGTTCCAGTTCCCGCCCTGGCTGGGGCACGGCGATCGGGCGAAGGAGCGGATCCGCGACGCCGCCGAACGCTGCCGGCCCTGGCGGGTCGCGGTCGAACTGCGCCACGCGTCCTGGTTCGACGGTGACAACGCACCGGACACCGTCGGCTTCCTCGCCCGGCACGACATCACGATGGTCAGCGTCGACATGCCGCAGGGGCACGAGTCGTCGATCCCGCCGCTGCTGCTGGCCACCGCCGAGCCGGCGGTGATGCGGTTCCACGGGCACAGTCCGGAGTGGACCACCGGCGACAAGGAGGCCCGGTTCCGGTACGCGTACGGCGACGACGAACTCGCCGACTGGGCGAAGCGGCTGCGCGGCCTCGCCGACGAGACCGACGAGCTGCACCTCCTGCTGAACAACTGCTGCGCGGGCCAGGCACAGCGGGACGCGGCCAGCCTCGCCGCCCTGCTCGGCCCGGAGGCGGACTGGCCGGGCCGGTACGCCCGGCGCCGCGCCGCCCTGCGGGTGGTGCGGTAGCTCTGAGAGGATCAGCCGGCCAGGTCGGCGGGGTCGGTGTTGGCCCCGCAGAGCAGCACGGCGAGCCGCTCCCCGGCGACCGGCCGGTACGCCCCGGAGGTGAGCGCGGCCATCGCGGCGGCGGTGCCATGCTCGACGGCGACCCGGTAGTGGCTCCAGAGCAGCCGACGCGCCTGCACGATCTGCGCGTCGCTGACCAGCAGGCTGCGCACCCCGGCCCGGACCGCCACCTCGTAGGCGATCCCGCCGACCCGGCGGGCGCCGAGCGAGTCGGCGGCCACCCCGGCGACCGGTACGTCGACCGGCCCGCCCGCCGCCAGCGCCGCGTGCAGCGCCGAGGCGCTTTCCGGCTCGACCGCCACCGCCCTGGCCCGGCCGTCGAGTGCGGTGGCCACCCCGGCCATCAGCCCGCCGCCGCCGACCGCCACCAGCACGGTGTCCAGCTCACCGGTCTGCTCCAGCAGCTCCAGCCCGAGGGTGCCCTGACCCGCGCAGATTTCCGGCTGGTCGTAGGCGTGGCAGAACAGCGCCCCGGTGTCGGCGGCCCGCTTGACCGCGGCGTCGTACGCCTCGGCGTACTCGGTGCCGTGCCGGACCACGGTGGCGCCGAGCTGGCGCAGCTTGCCGATCTTGACGGCGGGGGCGGCGGTCGGCACGTACACCTCGGCCGGGACGCCGAGGGACTTCGCCGCGTAGCCGACGGCGGCGCCGGCGTTGCCGCCGGATGCGGTGACCACCCCGGCGGCCGGCAGCTCGCCGCGCTCGGCGGCGGCCAGCACCCGGTTGAACGCGCCCCGCGCCTTGAACGACCCCGAGTGTTGCAGGAATTCCAGCTTCAGCCAGAGCGCCCCGGCCGGGCCGGCGAGGTCGGGTTCGACCCGGGCCACCGGGGTGGTCCGGACGTGTCCGGCGATCCGGGCCGCCGCCTCCTGCACATCGGTACGGGTGATCACCCTCGTCGCCCCCTTCACCTGGTACGCCGTACGGTATCCGCGGCCGCCGGACCGCGCGGATAGGGTGTGGGGCACGGCACCCCGGTCCGCCCCGGACCCCGTTCGAGGAGTCACGCGATCATCGACGGCATCACCATCCGGCAACTCGCCGGCCGGGTCTGGCTCTCGTCCGGCGACCCGGACCCGGCGAACGTCCAGGCCGCGGTGGCGGTCATCGCCGACGACCGGGGCAGCGTGGTCGTCGACGCCGGGCACAGCCCCGCGCACGCCCGGGCGGTCCAGGCGGCGATGCGGGCCGCCGGGCTGCCCCCGGCCCGGTGGCTGGTCTACACCCACCACCACTGGGACCACGTCTGGGGCGCCTGCGCCTGGCCGGACGTGGAGATCGTCGGGCAGGCCGCCGGGCGGGAGCTGCTCCGGCAGGAGGCGGCTCGGCCGTGGAGCCACCGCTACCTGCGCGACCAGGTACGCGAGAATCCGCGACTCGGTCCGAGCTTCCGGGCCCGGGCGCTGGCCATGGACGACTGGGCCGACTTCACCGTCCTGCCCCCGACCCGTACCTTCACCGACGAGCTGACCCTGCCGACCGGGGTACGGCTGCGGCACGTCGGTGGCGCGCACGCCCCCGACTCGACGGTGGCGTACGTCCCGGACGCCCGGGTCGCGCTGCTCGGCGACTGCTTCTACCCACCGCCGGCACACCTGCGCGACCCGGACGACGGCCCCGACGTGGCGATGATGCGCGACCTGCTCGACGACGACTACGAGTGGTACGTCGACAGCCACGGCGAGCCGGCCACCCTGGCCCAGGCCCGGCAACTGCTCTCGGCCTGAGGCCGAGACCGGCGCTTCGGGTGCCGGCCGAGGACGACGCTCCGGGCCCGGGCGCTGCCGCGGGTGGTCGGCGACCCGGCCGAGTACCGTGCTCCGGCCGAGCACCGTGCTGCTGCGCTACGGGTTGCTGTCAGCCTCGACTCCGGCGGATCGGTCGGAGGTCTCCTGCCACACCTCGTCCGAGGCGGGAGGGCGGCCGATCATGCGGGACACGGGTGCGTTGCGGTGCGCCAGTTCGCGCCGCGCGGCGTTGACGAACCCCAGCCGGGCCTGCTCCAGCGGGGCGGAGAGCCGTTCCCACTCGGCGCGGCTGATCGGATGCGGCTGCCGACCGGCCAGGATGTGCAGGCGCCACATCTGTTCGTCGACGGCCACCGCCGCCGATGCCAGCCTGGTCTCCGACAGCAGGACGACCATGCCGAGTGTCCTGTTCCAGTCGGCCCAGTCGACCTCGGCGCGTCGGCCTTCCCGCCAGGGCCGGCTGAAGGTGTTGTAGACCTGTGCGAAGGACCGGAGAAAATCGGCGTACGCCTCGACCCGGAGGCCACGACTCCAGTGTGTCCGCTGGGTGCGGTAGCCGATGGCGCCACCTACCGCGACGCCGGCCAGGGTTCCGAGCACACCGCCGACTGTGGACAACAAGGTGTCCCACGAAGAGGCCATGCTGCCATCATGGCTGTGGCCGTCGACCGCCCGTTTCCTAGCGGGCGGAAACGGTGTCCGTCGACCGGGGAGGTGGGATGGAGGTCGGCTTCGCGACGTCCGAGGTGTCGGAGGCGCAGCGACCCGAGCTGGAGGAGGTGCTGCGCGGCATCGCGGTGGGTCCGCCGAGCGAGGACACCGCGCTTGCCGGACAGTGGCGTGGACAGGTGGAACGGGTCACCGTGCTGCGACGGCTGCCCGGGGCGCGCAGCGGCGCGGAGGTACTGGACGTCGTCGTGGAGCGCAAAGGTGTGGCTCGCGACGAACGCTGCGTCATCAAGATCGACGGTAGGTCGGCGGTCGAGGCCGAGTGGCGAGCGGTCCGTACCTACCTCCTGAACCGACCCCAGGCGATATTCGCGCCGGTCGACGCCGTGAGCCGGTCCGTGCTGGACGGGGCGCCGCACGGCCGGATCGACGCCGGGCGGGCTGCCATCGTCTACCGCCACGTCGCCGACTGGGCCAGTTCGCCGGAGGAGGTCCCGGAGACCCTGGAATCCATCGTCCGGACCGCGCTCGACGGGTGCACCCCGGATACGGCCGTCCGACTGGTGGAGACGCTGCTGCCCAAGCTGGCGGTGGCGCTACACGAGCCGTGCGACATCGTCCCTGGTCGACGGCGGCTCGAATCGCTCAATTCCACCCTCGGTGTGGATCTGGTGATCGAGGTGGACCGGATCCATCCGGACGGCTTTCCGAGCCTCGGAACTCCGCTGACCGGCGCGATCAACAAGATCCGTCGGCACGCCCGGGACGTCCTGAACGCGGCGACCCGACCGCCGTCCCATCCGGACCCGAACGCCAGGATCGCCGTCGGTGACGAGATCGCCCTGTTCGACCTGCAAATCTCGGCCGGGCCCGACGGACAGGTGTTCGGGCACGACGGATACACGACCGTCGAGGTACGACCGGCGACGACCCATGAGCTGTCCGGCGGGCTGGCCGGGCTCGCCGGGTCCCGGAGGCCGGTCGTCGGACGGGTCGTACAGAGTCGGGCGGAGATGCAGTGGGCCCGGGTCAACAGGTTCCTGCCCGGCGTCGCGGACGACGGTCGGGCTGCGGTGACCGTCCACGGTGTCGTCCTCGGACATCCGTTCACCGTCCTGCGGCAGATCCTGACGACCGACCTGCCGGGGCGGGTACGGGCGACCATGCACGGTGACCTGAATCCTCGGAACGTACTGGTCCTGGACGGCCAGCTCTTCCTCATCGACTTCGCCGCCGTGCGGGCGGAGCGGCCGGTCCTCGGCGATCCGGTGTGGCTGGAGACCTGTCTGCTCCGCGACGTCATCGCACCACGGCTGAGCTGGCCGGCGCTGGTGCGGCTCCAGCGCCTGTTGGCGGCGGCGACCCGGCTGCATCCGCTGGCGGCGGAGGCGGGAAACGACGTGCGGGACCTGCTGCCCGCCGAGGACGACGACCCCGCGCTACGCACGGCGTTCGAGCTGCTCTGGGCGATCCGGCGGATGGCCCACGCCGGTTATCCCGAGTCGGCCCGTAACGGGTTCTGCCGGGACTACCTCGAGCAGGTGACGCTTGCCGCCTGCCGCACGCTGAAGTGGCCGGACGTCGATCAGGACGAGGACAAGGTGCGGGCAGCCGTGGCCGCGGCGGGCGTGGCCGCGGAATGGCTCGACGGAGACGGGCCGTACCGGCATTGGCCGCAGGCGGAGGTGGAGCGGTTGGTCCGGACGGCGTGGAGCGGTTTGGCGTCGTCGGCCGGGCTCGCCGACGTGGTGGCGGAGGCGCTGCGGGCACTTGACCGCTACGACAACCTGACCGACGACGTCCGCGCCGTCGTGGACGACGCCCGGGCCCGGGTGGTGAGCGCCGCGTTCCGGCCGGTGGCGCAGGAGATCACGCTGCGGCGGCAGGTACGCCCGCCGTACATAGAGCTGGAGGCGTACCTGGATATCGGAGACTCGCGGCTGCCCCTGCCGATGTCGGACGGACACGGTGACGCGCTGACGCTGATCGCGCACTTGCCGCAGGTTGTCGTCGTCGGCGACGCGGGCGCGGGCAAGAGCACCCTGATGCGGGAACTCCAGAGCCGGCTGGCCCGCGTCGTCAGCCTGCTGGGTGGCGCCGAAGCCCGCTCCGGAGAGCCGCCGGCGCGGTTTCCGGTGCTGATCCGGGCCAGCGACATCGCCCATGCGCTGGCCGCGATGCGCGGCGGGTCGGATCCGGAGGCAGGCAGCCAGCCGGCGCGGGTACTCGCGCTCGCCGCGGGCCTGCCCGTCGAGGACGGCCACCTGCGCATCGGCGCCGTGCACGTCATGGTCGACAGTTTCAACGAGCTGACGGATGCCGACCGGCAATCCGTGGTCGGGTGGGTTCGGCTGCTGCGCCGGGCCTACGCCCGAACTCCCGTGGTGGTGGGGCACCGGAGCCTCGGCTTTTCGAGCGATCTGTTCGGCTTTCCGGTCGCCGAGCTGCAACCGGTGACCGAGGACAAGGCCCGTGCGTACATCACGGAGAGCCTGCGCCCGGAACACGGGTCTCCCGGCGCGGGAAAGGCCGACGGGCTGTTCGCGCTGCTGCACCGGCCGGAAAATCGGCAGATGCGGGAGCTGACCCGCAATCCGCTGTTTCTCTGGCTTCTGGTGCAGTACTACGCATGGCCCGACGCGGGGAACGGCACGCTGCCGGGCGATGTCGGCATGTTGTTCGGCGAGTTTGCCCGGCGGCTGCTGAAGCGGGTCGACGCTGTCGGAGCCGAGGGTGAGGTACTCGGTCCCTTCACCGTGCAGCTACAGGAAGCGGCGCTGGAGACACTGGGGGAGGCGCTGGTCGAGCGACACAACGTGACGGAGGTGTCGCGGGACGAGGCAGAGCGGCTGCTCGCCGGAGTGAACCTTTTTCAACCCGGACTGCGCGGCGCGTGCGACCCGACTTCCACCTGCGGCCACGACGGACCGCAGGACGAGGTTGAAAAGAGTCCACTGGTCGGCCCGGCCGGCGCGCCCGTCTTGCTTCAGGCGTTGCTCGACTCGGACCTGCTGCGCCACGATGGCGGCTACGTCCGCTTCCGGCACCAGCTGTTCCAGGAGTATTTCGCGGCCCGCGTTCTGGCCGGCGGAACGGACGACATCGATCTGCTGCGGGATCGCGCCATGCAGTTCAGATGGCGCGAACCGCTGCGGATCATGCTCGGCTCCGCCGACGGTCAACCCGACCGGGCGCGGCAGCTCGTAGAGCTTGTCCAGGGTGTCGACGCCGTCTTCGCCGCGCAGTTGCTGCGGGCCTGCGGTACTCCGCCCAGGGACGTGGTCGACCGCTTCGTCGCCGCCCAGCGCACGGTACTCCGGTCGCCCGCCTCCGGCACGGCGAGTTGGACGGCGGCGGCGCGAGGGCTCGTGGAGCTGGACTCGGCGGCGTCGCTGACGGCCCTACAGACGGTGGCGGAGGACCAGGATGTCGCGGCGGGTGCCCGAGAGATCGCCCTCGCGTTCCTTGTCCAGCGTGTCCTGCGCGGTGATTCCGGCGGCGAGAGGCGCGAGGAGCTCGACCGGCGACTGACCGACACGCTCGTCGGGCTGCTGCGCCCGGGCGTCCCGGATCCGCTACGCCGCCGGGCGATCGAGGCGGTCGGTGAGGTCCGGCTGACCGCGTTGGGACTGGCGACCGGCGACCTGATCGCCGCCACCAACCCGTGGGACGTCGTGGACGCGGCCTACCGGTCGCTGCGCCGGCTCGGCATGGCCCCGGGCGAGACACGGGAGCGGGAATACCAGGCCGCGAGCGAGCGGCGGCTCGCGACGATCGACGCCACCCTCCGCGCGACCGCCGACCGGGTACGCATCAAGCGACTCAACCACGAGCGTCTGGCCCACCTCGAGCGGATGTCCGAGGCCGGTTGCCTCGAGCCGCTGCTGTCCCGCCGATTCTCCTTCGGTATCGCCGGGGACAGGTTCTGGAGCCTGTGGCTCCGACCACGGCAGCGCTGGATCGCACCGGAGGAGATGGCCGGTGCGTGCGAGGTCCTACAGGGTGATCTCGACGGACCGGAGTTGGTCCGCCGGTACGCCGAGGGCGACGACTGGACCGCTGTCGCGGCCGTACATCGGATCCTGGAGAACCACACGGCGCACTGTGCCGAAATCCTGGAGCGGACGTCGCCCCGGTCCTCGCCCCGCCGGCTGCTGGCCGCCGCCCACGCGGCCGCCTCGGGCCGGGGCGACGTCGAGCGGCTCCGGTCGCTGGTCCACGACGTCGTGGAGGCGATCGATCCGGAGCGGGTCGAGGCGCTGACGGCGCTCGTCGCCGCCCTGCCGGCGCGGCTTGGCGTGGTGGCGTCGGCCTCGGTGGTACGGCGGCTGCGTGAACGTGGACAGCTCGGGTTGTTGCAGGGCTGGCCGTGGTTCCAGCTCTGGACGGATCTGCCGTTCGACGAGAAGCTGTGCCGGGATCTCCTGCTGGCCGCCCGGGACGACGACGGCGTGCGGTGGGACGACGAGAGCGTCGCGGCGGTGCTCTGGCTGAACGCCGATGTCGCCGGTGGTGCGTTGCTCGACGCCGGCAAGGTCGTGGTCTTTCCGGCGCTGGCCGAGGCCGAGGCCGCGCTCCTGGCGCGTGCTCCGGCCGAGGAGGCGTACACCGACCTTCCCGCGTTCCTCGGCGCCTGTGTCAAGGCCGACGTCAATTCGCCCGTGGTGCTCGAGTCCGCCTGCGCCACCGTCGCGCGGGTCGGCCCCGACTGGCCGGTGCAGGTGATGAGCAGCACCGCCTACGGCAGCTTCGAGCAGTCGATGCTCGCGGACGTCCTGGCCCGGATCGGCTTTCTCGCCCGGCGGGCCCACGACGCAGGGGACCGGGACAGCGCCCTGGACGCGTACGCGCTGCTCACCGGCGTACGGACGGCGGGTCTGCACCCGAGCGTGGAGCGAGGTCGTCTGGTCGGGCTGGCCGTGCTCGGCGACTGGCCGGCCGTCCTGACCCGGCTCGGCGGTGACGACCCGGTCCTGCACAGCATCGCCCGCAATGCGGTGGAGATCTGGTCCCCGGGTCCGTTCACCCCGAACGGCTACCGCGAGCACATCGACATCGCGCGGTGGCTCGCGGCCCGGCTGCACCGTGGCGGGTGCGAGCCGGCCGTCCGCGACACACTGCTGGCAGTCAAGGGTGCGGTGGAGCGACAACTCGGTGGCTATGTGGTCGTCGGGACCGCTCCGGAGGGTTCCCGCACGGCTGGGCTGGCGCCCTAGTCCGGTGAGGCGGCTTCGCCCGGCACCAGCGGGCCGTCCCGCCTGTCCGGTGCCCTGCCGGCTGCCGGAAGATCGACCGGCGTGATCTGGGCCAGGGTCTGCACGATCGCGGCCCGAAGGTTCGTCGCGACCTGCACCTCGATGAACAGTTGCAACCGTCGAAGGGTGGCCGCGGTCGCCACCCGCCCGGCCGCGGCCGCGCGGAAGGCTTCGTCGGCGGCGACGGCGGGCAGGAAGTGCGCGAGGGCTTTCGCCCGGAGGATCCGGGTTGCCGTCAGGCTGAGGATACCGAGCAGTGTGATCTTGGCAGCCTGGACGGAGATGCCGGTGGTGACCGCCATCTCGCCGATCAGGTCGGTTGCCCGGGCGGCAAGTTGGTGGTTGTAGTGCGCCTGGCGCCAGAGCGCGCCGAACGCGTCGATGGACGGGGCCTCGTTGTTCGTGACCACGTCCCGAGCCACCCAGTTCGCATCCTGGTCCACGTCCCGCAGGCCGGCCGCGAACGCCCGGAAGCTGCGGGCGAGGTCGAACAGGCGATCCTCGTCCGCGGCCGGCCAGCTACCGCCACAGAGTTCGTGCACCCAGGTGAGCTGGTGGGGAAGCTCGATCGTCACAAGCCCCTGCCGATCTTTCCGACGGTGGACGCGGCGCGTTCGTCGCTGCCCTCCCACTCGACCGCGATCCGTCGGAGGTTGGCGCCGACGTCGTCCAGGTCGTTCACCAGTACGCGGTATTTGCTCATGGCCAGCCTGGTGATCTCGGCGAAGGCGGCGGTCGAGGTCGCGCCGCCGTTCTCGTCGTCCCATCCCGGGCCTGCCGCGACGTCCGCGTCGAGTCGGGTGATCAACTCGGCCAACTGCCGACCGTAGTCGGAGATCGCCGCGGCGCTACGCTCGACATGGTGGATGTCGACCGCCAGCCATTCGATCACAGCGGGCCGGTCCCGCCGACGGCCCGGGAAAGATCGTTTGAAATCTGGTTCAGGGTCTGGTCGAGAGCGTCCACCATCTCATCCAGTTGATCGGCTATCGGCGGGAGGCCCTGAATCTGCTCGTGGACGTTGTCGACAGCCTTGCACACCGCCTCTTTGACGGCTCTCACGAGAGTCTGGTTGTCCACTCCGGCCGCCCAGTCGCGATCGATGACCAGATCGGTCAGGTAGCCTCGGTCGCCGACAACGGCGCGCACCCGACCATGTGCGGCGAGGCCCCGGCCTGCCGTGGGCCGGAACGCCTCGTCGGTCGTCTGACCCAATGTGGTCCGCATTTCGGTCAGTAGGGCGTCCATATGGTTGGCCATCCCATTGATCGAATAGCTGTCCGCCATGCTGCGGCGCCCCTCCGTATTAGGTCCACTATCGAGTGGCAGAGAGTTTCTCGGAACACCATTGAGCGGAGGACGTTACCAGACCGGCGTTCCAGGGGTTCGCCCCGACTATCGATGCTGAAATGATCGAACGTCGAGGCCATAAAGATCATTTCCTTGGAAGGTGTCAGCCAGCACTCGCGGGTTCCGTTTGGCCGCCTCGACGGGGAGGCAACCTTTCCCGACCCTGTCACGTGGTAGGACCGTGACGGACCGAGCAGGGCCGCTGTCGGCGGCCGACACCTCATTCGTGGCCTTCGTGGAGTCGGCCTGGCAACGCCACCTGAGGCTGGCGCTGCTGCTGACCGGCGACCGCTGGCAGGCCGAGGAATTGTTGCAGGACAGCCTGGTCAGGATGTACGAGCGCTGGCGCAGGTTGTCCCGGCACGACGACCTGCATGCCTACCTGAGGCGGGTGCTGACGAACAGCCACACCTCGGTGTGGCGGCGGCGACGGCGGGAGAACCTCGTCGCGGACGTACCCGACCGGCCGGCGCCGGCCGGACCGGACTCCGACGCCGACGAACTCCGCCGGGCGCTGCGGGCACTGCCGCCGAGGCAGCGGGCGGTGGTGGTGCTGCGGCACTACGAGGACCTGTCCGAGCGGCAGGTCGCCGAGGCGCTCAACTGCTCGGTCGGCACGGTCAAGAGTCAGTACTCGCGGGCCATGGCCAAACTGCGGGACCTGGTACGCGAGCCGGTCCTCGAACGGAACAGGTGATCTGGGATGAACTCTCTCGACTCGCGGCTGGCGAGCGGACTACGTGATCTGGTCGACGGCGAGCCGCTGTCGGCCGCCCCGACCGAGCAGATCCTCCGGCGCGGGGTGTGGGCCCGACGGCGCCGCGCGGTCGCGGTGGTCGGCGCCTCCTGTGCGGTACTGACGGTCGGGGTGGTCGCGACGACCGTGATCACCCAGTCGACGGCGGCACCGGACCGGCCGGCCGTCGTCGCCGAGGCGCCGTCGCCCCGGCTGGAACTCGTCGCGGCGATCGCCGCCAGCGAGAACGTCAGCTACCGGGTGAAGGCGACCAGCACCTACAACAAGTCGTACGGCGGCACCCGCACGCCGGACTCGTCGTACACCTCGGAAGGGGCGTTCGACCCGGCGACGACCAGTGGGTACTCGCGTTTCGACGGGGAGGAGAGGCAGCGCCTGGTCGCCGGGGTGCTCTACACGCACGTTGCGGGCGGGCAGTTCGTGCGGGAGCCGGGCCGAGCGGAGCGGCTGGCGTACGACCCGCACGTGCTGGACGGCGCGCTGAGCGGATCGGTGGACCGGGAACTGCTGTTCGGGGTACTCCGTCAGGCCGATGCCAAGATCATCAAGAAGGGCGACCGGGCGTACCACTTCGACGCGACCACGAAGTCGGACGGTGGCCCCGGGCCGGCGACCGTCCGGTTCGTCGGCGACGTCACCGTCGACGCCGACGGCCGGGTGGCGACGGTGCGCTACGACTGGCGGATGACGGGACGGACCACGGCGAAGCCGCCCACCACCTTCGCCCGCGAGGTGCGGGCGGTCATGGAGTTCTCCGGCTACGGCGCCCCGGTGACGGTCGAGCCGCCGACCAACGTGGTCGTCGCCGGATAGTCCACCCCGGCGCCCGGCTGGCCGGGACACCGACCGGTCCGGCGACCGGTGTCCCGGCCAGCGGTCCCGTCCGGCGGCCGATCCAGGCGGAGCGGCGCCGTCCGGACGGCCGGTCCCGGACGGCCGGTCCCGGACGGAGCGGCGCCGTCCGGACAGCGTTACCGGCGTCTGGCCTGGCGTTACCGGCGTCTGGCCAGGCATCGCTGGTGTCTGGCCAGACGTCGCCGGTGTCTGGCCAGACGTCGCCAAGAAACATGCCGGGAACGCTACGAACGGCCGGCCGCCGCCGGATCCGCCCGACGGCAGTGCCGGGCTACCGCGGTCGTCGTATCCCGGCGAGCCCGCTGCGGTAGGCGAAGACCACGAGTTGGGCCCGGTCCCGGGCGCCGAGCTTGGTCATCGCCCGGTTCGCGTGCGTCTTCGCGGTCGCCGCGCTCATCCCGAGTCGGGTGCAGACCGCGACCCAGACCGGGGCGGCCGGTGCGCCGCCGGGATACCGCGAGACGTGGTAGGCCAGGAACAGGCCACCGCCCAGCGCCGCCCCGGGCACCGCCGGGCGCCGCCCACCGCCCCGCCCCTCATCCGGCCACTGTACGGAGCCAGTCACCCGGAGACGTACCACGAACGCGGTAGTCCGGTGGCCGCCGGATCCGCCGGCCGACCCCGGCGGCGGCCGGCGGGCTACCACCGGTGGCCCCTGTCCTCGTGCACCCCGAGGCCACCGGCGCATCATCGAACTGTCGTTCTGCGGCCATATCGCACAGGAATCCTTCCGGGGTGCTGAGACTGAACCTTTTTCCACCTGAACCGCGCGGCGCCCACGCACCGCGTCCGACCTTGCGGTCCGCCGGACCGCGAGGGAGGTTGAAAAAGGTTCACTGCCTGCGGTGACCACCTACCGCATCCT
This sequence comes from Plantactinospora sp. KLBMP9567, assembly GCF_033446045.1. Lineage (NCBI taxonomy): Bacteria > Bacillati > Actinomycetota > Actinomycetes > Micromonosporales > Micromonosporaceae > Plantactinospora > Plantactinospora sp. KLBMP9567. Next base: position 161,252 of record NZ_JAWQRR010000037.1, read on the forward strand.
GGGCACCGCCGGGACGACGATTCTGGCCTGCGCCGGGCTGGCCGCCGGGGCGCTGCCGGTCGATCCGGCCGGGGCGGTGCTGTGGCTGACCGACTGGCGACACCATCCGGGACCGGCCCTGCTCTGCGGATATCTCGGGCTCACCATGCTGGTGGCCGCGTGGTGGTGGGCGGGGCGCGAGATCCGGCGGCCGGACGGCGTCGAGGTCCGCAGCCTGCTGGTCACCCTCGCATTCTGGTCCGGCCCGCTGCTGCTCGCTCCGCCCCTGTTCAGCCGCGACGTCTACAGCTATCTCGCCCAGGGCGCGATGGTGCTGGCCGGCGCCGACGTGTACGAACACGGGGTGTCGCAGCTCGGCGGCCCGTTCGCCGCCGAGGTGCCCCAGATGTGGCAGCACACGCCGGCACCGTACGGGCCGGTGTTCCTCGGCCTGTCCGCGCTGGTTGCCGCTGCCGCCGGTACGGAGGTAACGGTCGGGGTGATCGGGCTGCGCCTGGTGGCCCTGCTCGGCGTCGCCCTGCTGGCGGTGTTCCTGCCCCGACTGGCCCGGCATGCCGGCGTCGAGCCGGGCGCGGCGGTGTGGCTGGGCGTGCTAAACCCGTTGGTGCCACTGCACCTGGTCGCCGGGGCGCACAACGAGGCGGTGATGCTCGGGCTGCTGGTGGCCGGGCTCTGCCTCGCGTTCGAGCGCCGCTTCGGGCTGGCCACGGTGCTGGTGACCCTGGCCGCGCTGGTCAAGGTGCCGGCGGTGGCGGGCCTGCTGGTGGTCGTGGCGCTGGCTCGGCCGCAGCACGGGATCCGGTCCGCGACGCTGCGTGCCGCCGGGCCGGCCCTGCTGACGGCGGTTGTGGTCACCGCCGCCACCGGTCTCGGGTACGGCTGGATCGCCGCGCTCCGGACACCGATCTACAAGCACAGCTGGTCGGTCTCCAGCGCTCTCGGGCGGGCGTCGGACCGGCTCGGCCAGGCGGCCGGGTTGGACCTCGGCGCCGCCCCGATGCAGTTCTGGACCTGGGGCGGTCTGCTCGCCGCCCTCGGCGGTACGGCCGTCGTCTGGTGGCACCGGCACCGGTTCGGACCGACGTACGCGCTGGGCCTGGTCCTGGCGGCGGTGGCGGTACTCGGGCCGGCCACCCGGCCCTGGTACCTGCTCTGGGGCCTGGTGCTGATCGCCGCCGCCGCACCCGACCGACCGGTACGCCGGCTGGCCTCCCTGGTCGCCGCGGCGGTGGCCTTCCTGACCCTGCCCAGCGGCTTCGGGCCGGATCCGACACAGCTCGTCCTCGCCACCACCGGGGTGGTGCTCGGCATCGTCGTGGTCGGGTGCTTCCGGCTGGGCGCCAACGCGGCACTGGCCGGCCCGACCTGGACCGGCCGGGCACTGGAGGGAACGTCCCGATGAGCACCAGACCGTCCGGCAGGCACGCCCAGGTCAGCCTGATCCTCGGGCTGGCCGCGGCGATCACGGTCGCGATCGCGCTGCTGCCCGGGCACCGGGGCTGGTTCGACGTCGGCGTCTACCACGGGGCCGTCAACCACTGGCTGCACGACCGTGGCCAGCTCTACGACTACGTCCGGCCCGGCACCGACTACGGCTTCACCTATCCGCCGTTCGCGGCGCTGTGCATGCTGCCGATGGCGTGGCTGGGCTGGCACCCGACGATCGCGGTCAACGTCGCCGTCACCGCGTTGGCCGCCGCGCTGGTGCTGTGGCTGCTGGTCGACCCGATCGCCCGGCGCGAGGGCTGGCACCGGGGGTTCGCGTTCGCGCTCGCCGCGTGCCTGTTCGCGATGCTCGGACCGGTACGCGACACGGTCAGCTTCGGCCAGGTCAACCTGGTGCTACTCGCGCTGGTCTACGCCGACGCCTGGCTGCTCGACCGGGGTCACCGGCTCGCCGGCATCGGCACCGGCATCGCTGCGGCGGTCAAACTCACCCCGGCGATCTTCATCGGCTATCTCGTGGTCACCCGACGCTGGCGGGCCGCGGCCACGGCGGTGGTGACCGGGGCGGCGGCGACCCTGCTGGCCGGGCTGGTGGACCCGGAGGCCAGCCGGAAGTACTTCGGGCAGGCGCTCTGGGACACCGGCCGGGTCGGCGCGTTGGACTACGTCTCCAACCAGTCGCTGCTCGGGTTGGTGGCGCGGTGGAATCCGGCGCATCCGGACCGGCTCGTCTGGATCGTGCTGGTCGCGGTGGTCCTGGTGGTGTGGGCGCACCGGTCCCGCCAGGCGGCCCGGCGCGGCGACGACCGGGCGGGTTTTGCCCTGACCGGAGTGGCCGGCTGCCTGGTCAGCCCCGTCACCTGGGTACACCATCTGGTCTGGCTGGTGCCCGCCCTGGTGGTCCTCGCCGACTCCGCGTTGCTGCGCCGGTCGGCCGGGGCGGCGGCGCCCGGGTTGTCGCCGTACGCTCCGCCGTCGCCGGGCGGCGCCGCTCGCCGGGCGTGGTGCTGGTGGAGCGGTGCGTACCTGCTGCTCTGCGGCAGCGTCGTCTGGTTGTGGTCGGTGGACCACAGCGGCGTCGTCGGGTTCCTCGGATCGAACAGTTACGTCCTGCTCGCCCTGGCCATGCTGGTGTTCCTCCCGGTGGCCACGGCCGCCGGCATCGAGGCCGTCGGAGAGCGTCCGGCGGCGGTGCGCTTGACCCTCGACCTCGTCGAGGCCCGAGCATCGGCGGTGCCGCACCGGCCGACACAGGGGAGTGGACGATGGAGCAGGGTACCGACGGCACGATGGCGAGCATCGCCGAGGCGGTCGAGTGGGGACGGGCCGGGCGTACCGGGGCGGCGCGGGAGCGGCTGACCGAGCTGTGGGGGCGGATCGGTCCGAGCGGTGACCCGTTCCACCGCTGCACCCTGGCGCACTATCTGGCCGATCTCCAGGACGACCCGGCCGAGGAACTCCGCTGGGACCTGCGGGCGTTGGAGGCCGCCGACACGCTGACCGACGAGCGGGCGCAGCGGCACGACGCCAGCCTCCGGGTCGCGGCGTTCCGGCCGTCGTTGCAGCTCAACCTCGCCGATGACTACCGCAAGCTCGGCCGGCCGGACGAGGCCCGGGCGCACCTGGCCCTGGCCCGGGAGAGTCTGCCTGCGCTCGGCGACGACCCGTACGGCGGGCTGATCAGGGACGGCGTCGAACGGCTCGGAGCGCTGCTGGCGACTGAGAAGCCGGCCTGGAACACCCGGGACTTTGACCTTCAGGTCAGCACCGACGGCAACACCTGACCGCGGTCGGCTCGGCCCGGGACAACACCGCCGACGTCACCACGCACACCGTGCCACCACGAACGGCCCGGTACGTCCGGCTGGACGTGCTCAACCCGACGAGTGACAGCGACCGGGCGGCCCGGTCTTCGAGTTGGAGGTCTGTCCGAGCTGAGGACCGTATCCGGAGACGACGAAAGGGCCAGCCCCGGGTGGGGCTGGCCCTTTCGCGTGTCGGTGCTTGTCGGTGGTGCTTACCCGTTGCCGTGTCAGGCGGAGTAGCCGCGTTCGGCGGCCCAGTTGGCGAGGGGTCTCCAGCGCTCTCGGGCGGGCGTCGGACCGGCTCGGCCAGGCGGCCGGGTTGGACCTCGGCGCCGCCCCGATGCAGTTCTGGACCTGGGGCGGTCTGCTCGCCGCCCTCGGCGGTACGGCCGTCGTCTGGTGGCACCGGCACCGGTTCGGACCGACGTACGCGCTGGGCCTGGTCCTGGCGGCGGTGGCGGTACTCGGGCCGGCCACCCGGCCCTGGTACCTGCTCTGGGGCCTGGTGCTGATCGCCGCCGCCGCACCCGACCGACCGGTACGCCGGCTGGCCTCCCTGGTCGCCGCGGCGGTGGCCTTCCTGACCCTGCCCAGCGGCTTCGGGCCGGATCCGACACAGCTCGTCCTCGCCACCACCGGGGTGGTGCTCGGCATCGTCGTGGTCGGGTGCTTCCGGCTGGGCGCCAACGCGGCACTGGCCGGCCCGACCTGGACCGGCCGGGCACTGGAGGGAACGTCCCGATGAGCACCAGACCGTCCGGCAGGCACGCCCAGGTCAGCCTGATCCTCGGGCTGGCCGCGGCGATCACGGTCGCGATCGCGCTGCTGCCCGGGCACCGGGGCTGGTTCGACGTCGGCGTCTACCACGGGGCCGTCAACCACTGGCTGCACGACCGTGGCCAGCTCTACGACTACGTCCGGCCCGGCACCGACTACGGCTTCACCTATCCGCCGTTCGCGGCGCTGTGCATGCTGCCGATGGCGTGGCTGGGCTGGCACCCGACGATCGCGGTCAACGTCGCCGTCACCGCGTTGGCCGCCGCGCTGGTGCTGTGGCTGCTGGTCGACCCGATCGCCCGGCGCGAGGGCTGGCACCGGGGGTTCGCGTTCGCGCTCGCCGCGTGCCTGTTCGCGATGCTCGGACCGGTACGCGACACGGTCAGCTTCGGCCAGGTCAACCTGGTGCTACTCGCGCTGGTCTACGCCGACGCCTGGCTGCTCGACCGGGGTCACCGGCTCGCCGGCATCGGCACCGGCATCGCTGCGGCGGTCAAACTCACCCCGGCGATCTTCATCGGCTATCTCGTGGTCACCCGACGCTGGCGGGCCGCGGCCACGGCGGTGGTGACCGGGGCGGCGGCGACCCTGCTGGCCGGGCTGGTGGACCCGGAGGCCAGCCGGAAGTACTTCGGGCAGGCGCTCTGGGACACCGGCCGGGTCGGCGCGTTGGACTACGTCTCCAACCAGTCGCTGCTCGGGTTGGTGGCGCGGTGGAATCCGGCGCATCCGGACCGGCTCGTCTGGATCGTGCTGGTCGCGGTGGTCCTGGTGGTGTGGGCGCACCGGTCCCGCCAGGCGGCCCGGCGCGGCGACGACCGGGCGGGTTTTGCCCTGACCGGAGTGGCCGGCTGCCTGGTCAGCCCCGTCACCTGGGTACACCATCTGGTCTGGCTGGTGCCCGCCCTGGTGGTCCTCGCCGACTCCGCGTTGCTGCGCCGGTCGGCCGGGGCGGCGGCGCCCGGGTTGTCGCCGTACGCTCCGCCGTCGCCGGGCGGCGCCGCTCGCCGGGCGTGGTGCTGGTGGAGCGGTGCGTACCTGCTGCTCTGCGGCAGCGTCGTCTGGTTGTGGTCGGTGGACCACAGCGGCGTCGTCGGGTTCCTCGGATCGAACAGTTACGTCCTGCTCGCCCTGGCCATGCTGGTGTTCCTCCCGGTGGCCACGGCCGCCGGCATCGAGGCCGTCGGAGAGCGTCCGGCGGCGGTGCGCTTGACCCTCGACCTCGTCGAGGCCCGAGCATCGGCGGTGCCGCACCGGCCGACACAGGGGAGTGGACGATGGAGCAGGGTACCGACGGCACGATGGCGAGCATCGCCGAGGCGGTCGAGTGGGGACGGGCCGGGCGTACCGGGGCGGCGCGGGAGCGGCTGACCGAGCTGTGGGGGCGGATCGGTCCGAGCGGTGACCCGTTCCACCGCTGCACCCTGGCGCACTATCTGGCCGATCTCCAGGACGACCCGGCCGAGGAACTCCGCTGGGACCTGCGGGCGTTGGAGGCCGCCGACACGCTGACCGACGAGCGGGCGCAGCGGCACGACGCCAGCCTCCGGGTCGCGGCGTTCCGGCCGTCGTTGCAGCTCAACCTCGCCGATGACTACCGCAAGCTCGGCCGGCCGGACGAGGCCCGGGCGCACCTGGCCCTGGCCCGGGAGAGTCTGCCTGCGCTCGGCGACGACCCGTACGGCGGGCTGATCAGGGACGGCGTCGAACGGCTCGGAGCGCTGCTGGCGACTGAGAAGCCGGCCTGGAACACCCGGGACTTTGACCTTCAGGTCAGCACCGACGGCAACACCTGACCGCGGTCGGCTCGGCCCGGGACAACACCGCCGACGTCACCACGCACACCGTGCCACCACGAACGGCCCGGTACGTCCGGCTGGACGTGCTCAACCCGACGAGTGACAGCGACCGGGCGGCCCGGTCTTCGAGTTGGAGGTCTGTCCGAGCTGAGGACCGTATCCGGAGACGACGAAAGGGCCAGCCCCGGGTGGGGCTGGCCCTTTCGCGTGTCGGTGCTTGTCGGTGGTGCTTACCCGTTGCCGTGTCAGGCGGAGTAGCCGCGTTCGGCGGCCCAGTTGGCGAGGGTGATGGTGCTCATCCAGTACTCGCTCTGGTTCGGGTTGGCCGGGTCGGCGATCTTGACCTTGCGGCCGTGGTCGTCGTAGCCGACGACGGTCAGGTAGTGCCCACCCTCGTAGGAGTGCGGGGTGCCGTCGACGTCGGTGGCGGTGCCCTTGATGTTCATCACGACCGGACGCTTGGCGTCGATGGCGTTGACGATGTCGACCTGGAGCCGGTCCATCTCGGCCGGCTTGGCCGTGGTGTCCGGGATCGCGACGGTCTTGTAGTCGCTACCGCCGGCCTTGTTCAGCACCCGGGTGGTGTCCTCGGCCGAGTTCGTACCGGCCTCGGTCGTGCCCAGCTGGCCGGCCACGTCGTCCTGGCTGGGGGTGTGCCCCTGCGCGGACAGCGCGATCCTGGTGGCGGCGGGTGCGCAGTAGTAGAAGTTCTCCTGCGCCTTGTACTGGTAGTCCAGGACCTTCGACGGTGCCCGCTTGTCGAGGTCGCGGATGTCGGCGGTCACCGACGCGGCGGTCGGCGAGCCCGGGGTCGGGGTGTTGTCCATCGCGATCGCGGGGCCGGCGAACGCGCCGCCGACGACGGCGAGCCCGGCGATACCCAGCGCGGTCTTACGGATCGGGGTTTCGGTGATGGCCGGTAGCCATCGGCTGACGAAAGTCATGATGGTCGCCTTCCATTCCGGGGGTACGACAACGCCGTGGAGGATCTGGCGTGTCGAAAGGAAAGAAACCCGAAAACCAGGTTCCCGGGGGATCGGCACTCGCCCGGCGGATTGCTGCTGCTCGGGTGTGCCCGGGGGATGTAACCGTGGCCGGCGGCCCGTCATTCCCACGGCCGGGGTCGGTCACCGGCCCGCCCACCCACGCACCCGGCCGGTCAGGCCGGGCCCGCTGCTGCGGACGTACGCCAGGTATAACCGTGGCCGGCGGCCCGGTGTTCCGCGATCCGCCCCCACCACCCACCCGATCATGACCAAAAACCGGACACCCG